>JANNPM010000154.1:0-4448 GCA_031400145.1 Chryseolinea sp.
GCGAACAGCAGGCGATGCAGCGCGGTGAGCTGAAGAAGCAGGAGTTCGTCAGAAATATATTGGTTGTGGTTATGGCGCTTAGTGTTATTCTTCTGGCAACAGTGTATCGCAGTGGAAGACGCAGGCGGCAAATAAACACGCTGCTCTTGCAACATCAGGAGGAAATGGAAAAGAGAAGTGAAGAGCTTGAGCGTCTCAACCAGGTAAAAGATAAATTCTTCTCCATAATTTCGCATGATCTTCGCTCGCCGATTAACGCGCTGGCGGGGCTGCTTGACCTTCTGGACAAGGGAGCAGTAAGCGCTAACGAACTTCCAAAACATATCCGGGAATTAAAAGTTCGTTTCAATCATACAAGAACGTTACTAAATAATCTTCTCGATTGGACGTTACTTCAAATGGACAAGCTCAATCTTCAGGCTGCGAAGATAGATATTTTTCATATCGTTGAGGAGAATATTCAACTGCTTATGTCTGTTCAAAGCAAAGATATCCGTTTGATCAACGAGGTTCCTCAAAATGCAATTGGCTTTGCCGATTCCAATACCATAAATCTGGTGATCCGCAACCTGATGACGAATTCAATAAAGTTCACTAATGACGGCGGGATGGTCAAAATCAGTGGCCGTGAAAAGCCCTCGGAATGGTTGATCTCGGTTACCGACAATGGAGTCGGAATGCCCAACGATGTGCTGAAAATGCTCTTCGATAAGACGGCGCCTTACACCACTCGGGGCACAGCTAATGAAAAAGGAACCGGACTGGGCCTTATTCTTTGTAAGGAATTTGTGGAAAAGAATGGAGGCAAGATATGGGTAGAGAGCGAAGAGGGGAAAGGAAGTACATTCACCTTCACGCTTCCAAAAGCCTAGCCCGGAACCATTGAGGGTTTGAATGTATTGACAAGCCCTTATATTTGCCCGGGTTATGCATGCTCAAAAAACTTCATATTGGAAAAATATCACCCAGGCAACCCAATCGTTGCTGCAAGGACTCAGGATAACATTCAGGCATTTAGTTGCGTCGAAACACAGCCAACCAGTTGTGGCTATCAATAATACCGGATATTTTGATAACCGGACCGGAATAGCAACAATTCAATACCCTTACGAGATGCAACCTATACCCGACACGGGCCGGTACAGGCTGCACAACGAAATCGATGACTGCATTGTTTGTGACAAATGTGCAAAGGTCTGTCCCGTGAATTGTATTGACATAGAACCCATCCGTGCAACAGAAGAAATTGGAAAGACCTCGGATGGAACTTCTAAACGCATTTATGCCGCCAGATTCGACATCGACATGGGAAAGTGCTGTTTCTGCGGCTTATGCACCACAGTTTGCCCCACAGAATGTCTCACGATGACGAAAGTCTTCGACTTTAGTGTCACCGATATCAAGGAACATAACTTTAAATTCGGAGAGATGAGTCCGTCTGAAATCACAGAGAAGAAAAGGATACTGGAGGAATATCAAAACGCGAGGATCTCGCCGGCTGCCGGCAGGGCGCCAGATAATGCTGACGTGCCCAAGCCCGTGCAACCCGTTTTCAAGCCAAGAATCAAACCGCCCGGAACTCCCCCCGCATGATGCCAGCAACAGTTGCTTTCTACTTCTTCGTCGCTGTCGCTGCAATTACTGCCGTTGCCATGTTGTTTGTTCGTAACGTTTTCCATGGTGCGCTCTTGCTCATCACAATACTGCTGGCGATTGCAGGGCTGTACGTGCTGGCGCTGGCGGAAATGATTGCTGTAACGCAGATACTGGTGTATGCCGGAGGAATACTGGTCGTTATCGTCTTTGGAATAATGCTCACCACCCGCATTTCAGGCAAGCCTCTGGCAGTAGGAAATGGCAATGTGGTTCCGGGTGCTATACTCGGTGTGAGCTTTTTCGTGATGATGATTTACCTTTTGTCTAAAGAATCTTTTCCGGAAGCTGCCAACATGCGACCTCACACGATGCGCGAATTCGGGATCGGACTCATGACTGACTATGCGTTGCCCTTTGAGGTGGCAGGTATTATGTTATTGGTTTCCCTTATCGGCGCTGCTGTTGTGGCATCAAATGCATCATCAAAAAAGATCTGAATGTTTCCGATTTCACACTTCATTTACCTCGGTGCACTTTTGTTCTCAATAGGTGTAACCATTGTAGTGGTGAAAAGAAATATGATCGTTGTACTCCTGGGTATTGAGTTAATGTTGAACGCCTCCGTTTTGAATCTCGTCGCTTTCAACCGGCAGCACGCCACCAACATCGACGGCCACATGTTCGGTCTGTTTGTGATCGTTATCGCCGTCTGCGAAGCAGCGGTGGGGCTTGCAATTATTATTCAGGTCTACCGCTATTACCAAACCTCGGTTCCTGAAGATGTCAATGAATTAAGGGAGTCCAAGTGAATTACGCTGATTCATTTCCGTCTACACTAATTTCTACCTGCCTCAGCATGGCAATCCTGTTGCCACTGATCTCTTTTATAGTATCATTTATCGTCGCCGAGAAATATTCCTGGGCTGTGCCATTCCTTGCTTCAGTTCTGTTATTGATGAGTACCGTGTGCGCCTCTGTGGTGATGTTTAAGATCTGGAACACTGATCCCGTTGCGTTAAGCTGGCATTGGTTCAATCTCGGTAGCTTAACCTTTACCGTGGGTGTTCTTGTGGACAACATTTCCGCCTTGATGCTGCTTCTTGTTACCCTCATATCGCTCCTCGTCCACCTCTACTCTACTGGTTACATGGCGGGGGATAGTGACCTTCGTCGTTATTTCGCCATGCTTGGGTTCTTCACCTTCGCGATGTTGGGTATCGTTGTTTCCGGAGATTTGCTTTTGACTTTCATCTTCTGGGAACTCGTTGGATTTTCTTCTTACATGCTCATAGGACACTGGCATGAAAAGCCAGCAGCAGCACATGCAGCCACGCGCGCATTCATGTTTAACCGTTTTGCCGACATGGGATTTCTTATTGCTCTAATGATTTTATGGACGGACCATGGCACGTTCGAAATTTCAAAGCTGACGCTTGCTTCACCGCTGGCAACAACGTGGAGCACCATCGCGGCATTTGGTATACTTTGTGGGGTGGCAGGAAAGTCGGCACAATTTCCGTTTTTCGCATGGCTCCCACGGGCCATGGAAGGACCAACGCCGGTTTCTGCGCTGATCCATGCAGCGACGATGGTGGCGGCCGGTGTCTTTCTACTCGCTAGGTTATTTTTCCTCTTCACCCCCATTGCCCTGGACGTCGTCATTATTATTGGTTCCATCACGGCTGTAGCCGGAGCGTTGGCAGCCCTGGCGCAAAATGACATTAAGCGGATACTCGCCTACTCTACCATCTCCCAGCTGGGCCTTATGATTATGGCCGTTGGTGCCGGAAGTACTGCCGCAGCAATGCTTCATTTGTTTACGCACGGGTTTTTCAAGGCTTGCCTGTTTCTTTGCGCCGGTGCAGTGATCCACGCGTTGCATCAGGTACAGCATCAATCAAATACTGCCTTTGATGTTCAGGATATCAGAAATCTTGGTGGCCTGCGTAAAAAACTTCCGTTCACTTTCGTGGTCTGCGTCATCAGCAGCTGCTCATTGGCGGGCTTACCATTCTCCAGTGGATTTGCTTCAAAGGAGGCAATCCTTGATGTGATACTGGGATGGACGGGAACGGAGTTTTCCTGGAGGTGGATGGTTCTTGTTTCCGCCTTTGCAGTTTCGTTCCTTACTGTGCTATACATTTTCAGAATGATATGGCTGATTTTTTTCGGAGCGGAAAAGGCCACCCGGTCACTTCATGTTGTAGAAGTGCCACCCGTCATGCGGGCACCGATGGCATTACTCGCATCCGCATCCATTTGGATGATTGTCTCTGTTGACCCATTTGATTATACCGGATGGCTTTATTCAGGTCTCCGGAACGGAAAATTTTTTCATTTCAATCTTCTTGCTCCCATCTCCGCCGGATGGGTTCTGGCGGCTGCGGGAGTGGCCTATTACATAAGAGATAAAGCGATGACGTTGCCACTGCTACGTCACGGGTTTTACGCCGACGAAGCAATTAACCGTTTTGTAGAAGGACCTATACTTAACCTCTCCAGTGTCACAATTCATGCTGATAAAAAATGGATCGATGGTGCGCTGCATTTCACGGCGTATATGCAGATGATTATTGCGCATGTTATTGGATGGATGGATTCCGCATTGATCGACGGTGCAATCAACGGCATAGCCTGGATGACCAAGCGCATCGGATCGCTGACCCGATATCTTCAAGGGGGGAAAATTCAGCTTTATATTTTCTGGGCGGCCTTCACAATCATTATTTTCATAATTTGGACACTGCTTTAAAGCGGCGAAGGTAAAGCTTAACATTTACAGTATAAATGCAGGAAATTGTATTATCCCTTTTGATTTTTATACCCCTTCTTGCTGCAACCATCGGTCTGTT
>JANNPM010000160.1:0-3495 GCA_031400145.1 Chryseolinea sp.
ATCATATGGCCACCGGTAAACATACGGTATCTCACCAACCCAGTTACCGTGGCCGGGTTTCCGTGGCGTTGTCCACTCAAGCGTGTTTGAATCCCAAGGGTTCGCAGAGGCCACGCGTCCCCGGAAGATGCTGTAGAAGAAGTTAAACAAGAAGATGAACTGCGCTGCAAGCGTCGCAATCGCAGCGATGCTAACAAGCATATTCAGGTCAGCAAATCCACTGAAGGTATCAAAATTTGTCCATGAATAATACCTTCTTGGAAATCCCGCGATACCGATATAATGCATAGGGAAGAATACGAGATAAACTCCCACGAAAGTCAACCAAAAGTGGATGTATCCCAATGTAGGATTCATCATACGGCCAAACATCTTTGGGAACCAGTGATAAACACCCGCCATCATCCCAAAGAACGAGGCACTTCCCATTACAAGGTGAAAGTGTGCCACTACAAAATACGTATCGTGAAGCTGAATATCTATCGCCGAATTACCCAGAAATATTCCTGTAATACCGCCGGTAAGGAAGAACGATACAAGGCCTATGGAGAACATCATCGCGGTCGTAAACCGGATGTTGCCTTTCCAGAGTGTTGTCACATAGTTAAATATCTTGACAGCAGAAGGGACGGCGATAATAAGGGTCAGCAACATGAATACCGATCCAAGGAATGGATTCATACCTGTTACAAACATGTGATGGGCCCACACTATAAATGAAAGTATACCGATGAAAAGCATTGAACCGATCATCGCCTTGTACCCAAAGATTGGCTTGCGTGAATTCGTCGCAATGATTTCTGAAGAAAGTCCCAGGGCTGGGAGAAGTACGATGTATACTTCGGGATGACCGAGGAACCAGAAAAGATGCTGGAAGAGCACAGGGCTTCCTCCATCGTGCGCAAGCGCCTCGCCCCCTATATAAATATCAGACAGGTAAAAGCTCGTGCCGAAACTCCGGTCGAAGATCAGCAGTAATGCCGCCGCAAATAACACGGGGAACGACAACACCCCGATTATTGCAGTAAATAAAAACGCCCAAATTGTCAATGGCATTCTCGTGAATGTCATTCCCCTGGTGCGCATGTTAATGACGGTAGTAATGTAGTTTATACTTCCTAGCAGCGAACTGACAATGAATAACGCCATGGCTACGAGCCACAAGGTCATACCGGTTCCCGAGCCGCTGATCGCCTGCGGCAAAGCGCTAAGTGGCGGATAGATGGTCCAGCCACCGGCCGCCGGGCCAGTGGAGAGGAACAGGGACGTAAACATGATGACGCTGGATAAGAAAAAGAACCAGTAAGAAAGCATGTTCATGAACCCCGAGGCCATGTCGCGCGCACCAATCTGCAGGGGAATGAGAAAATTCGAGAATGTACCGCTGAGGCCTGCCGTAAGAACAAAGAATACCATGATGGTACCATGCATCGTAACGAGTGCCAGATAAAACTCCGGATCGAGCTTGCCTTCTGCAGTGATCCAACCACCGAGAACCGGCTTCAGCCATTCGAGGCTTGCCTCTGGAAAACCAAGTTGCAGGCGAAAGATCACGGAAAGTATACCGCCCAGCAATGCCCAGAAAATACCAGTGATCAGGAATTGCTTGGCAATTACCTTATGATCCTCACTGAATATATAAGTCCTCCAAAAATTGGTTTCGTGGTGCTCATGTTCCCCATGATCATCATGATGTGTGTGTATATTAGTTGTTGCCATTGATTGACTTTAATCTTTTTATCCTCTATTCCTTCACCGTGGCGACTGACGCACCGGGATCTTTCTCCATTCCGGACTTGATCATCGCCGCTTCCTTCAGGTTGGCTGGCACCTTCTTGAGATAATCCGGATTCTGCTTCAGCCATGATTCCTGCGAAGTCTTCCAACGCTCATAGGACTCCTCGTCCTCCACGATAACAGACATTTTCATAGAAAAGTGACCCCGCCCACAAATTTCGGTACAGGCCATTTCATAATTAAAGTTAGGATTGCCGATGGCATCACGCATTTCCTGCGTCGTCTTGGTAGCAATGAATTTAAATTGCGTGGGCATACCCGGAACGGCGTCCATTTTCACGCGAAAATGCGGAAGAAAAACGCTATGCAATACATCCTTCGCACGGATCTTTAACAAGACCTCCTTGTGTACGGGAATGTGAAGTTCCAGTGATTTGAAATCATCAAAAGAGTTCTTATCGGAAAGATCGAGGCCGAATTCATTTCCGAAGTTATCGATGAGCTTGTAATTTACTTTGCCAAGCTGATTGTCTTTAACTCCAGGATAACGCACAGTCCATGCGAACTGTTGTCCAACAACTTCTATCAATTCCGCATCTTTGGATGCAGGGTCAGTGATGTCATTCCATGCTCTCAATCCTGTAAAAATCAGCAACGTCAAAACCAGTGCGGGAATGATAGTCCACGCCAATTCAAGATAATAGTTCTCCGGATAGTATCTCGCCTTGTATCCGTCCTTATGCTGATATTGGTATAAGAAGATAAACATTACGATGCTGATGATCGTAAATGCTATAACACTAATTGCCATAGTGATCCAGAACAAACTGTCGGTGCGCTTCCCATGCTCCGAGGCGATTGGCAAGGTGTAGTCGTCGAAATAGGCAAATGAATAATAAAAGAACCATCCGAGGCTCAACACCATAAAAATGATAAAGAGTGCAGCATTGACCTTATTCGCTGTTCCGCCTTTCCCCTCTTCCTTTCCTTTCGCAATAGTTAACAGGTTGCTCACCCTGAAGATCATGAAGAGGATCCCCAGAATCAGGACAACACCTAGAATAATTATCAAAGTCAGCATATCAGTTGTCTAAATATTAAATGTGGTGGTGAAGGCTTTCTTCCAGCATCGGATCATTCTTACCGAACAAGGGAACCTTCGCCAGATTTTTCAGCACAAACAGCAGGAATACCGAAATAAACACTAAGAATGTGCCGATCTCAAGAAGTCCGATACCACCATCATGTTTCATAACACCAGGTGTTACCATGTTATAGAAGTCAAACCAATGTCCGATGATAATGATAGGGCAAACGAGCTTCAAGGTGGAAATTTGGCGTTTGGCATCTCTTGTCATCAACAGCAGAAAAGGCAACACGAAATTCAGGATAATGTTCAGATAGAAGATCCAGCTGTAAGGACTGAACCGCATACGCTCAACGAAGTACACAGTTTCCTCAGGAATATGCGC
Source organism: Chryseolinea sp. (assembly GCA_031400145.1). Classification (GTDB taxonomy): domain Bacteria; phylum Bacteroidota; class Bacteroidia; order Cytophagales; family Cyclobacteriaceae; genus Chryseolinea. The sequence goes on from JANNPM010000160.1 coordinate 3,210, forward strand.
GTAATAGATCAGCAGGAACTGACTGAACCATATATATGTCCAGAATATAGAAAAAGCAAATACGAATTTGCCCAGATCATGAAGGTGATTGGAATTCACTATCTTGAGGTAGCCGGCATCTTTCAGCGACGCAACGATCAGGGTAATGGTCGCTAAACCCGTAACCCACCAGCTGGCGAAAACGTACCATCCAAACATTGTGCTGAACCAGTGGGTATCAATACTCATCACCCAGTCCCATGCCGCAATAGAGGAACTTGCTCCGAAAAACACCAGGAACCAGGCG
>JANNPM010000182.1:0-4415 GCA_031400145.1 Chryseolinea sp.
AGCACCTCGTATCATCCGGCTTTAGAAAATTGTCAACTCTTATTTTTACTAAGACCTCCACAAATTTCTGATACGGAGAAATATTTTAAACCTCTTGTGAACATCGCCAAAGAGTGTGGCATTCAACACATCGTATTTTTATCCGTTCAAGGTGTTGAAAAAAGTTCAATAATACCTCATCATAAAATTGAAATGTTGATTGTGGAAAGTAAAATCCCTTATACTTTCCTGCGGCCTGCTTACTTCATGCAAAATTTCTCCACGACTTTACGTGAAGACTTGCTCGTTAAAAAATTGATCTTCCTTCCAGCTGGGAGTGCTAAATTTACACTTGTAGATGTTCGAGATGTGGGCAAGGTCGCGGCAACAATTATTGTAGATCGAGAAAAATATATCAATAAGTCCTATGAGTTAACGTGCACCGAAAAACTAACATTTCAAGAAATGGCGAAGCAATTAACGAAAGGACTAGGCGTTCAAGTCAATTATCAATCTCCAAGTTTACTACATTTCTACCTAGCTAAGAGGAAAGACAAAGTTCCATCTATGTTTATCCTCGTTATGATCATGCTCCATTACCTACCTCGATTTCAGAAGGAACCGTCTGTTACTCATTGGGTAGAGAAGATAACGGGCAACCCACCCATAACATTTGAAAAGTTTATCGCAGATAATAAAGTCATACTTACAAACAATCATGAAAATTAGCTATTCAGAAGACTTGAGTAAAACTGAGAAGACCATTTTATCATCAAGCCAAAGGTAGGCGATGATACCCAGTTGTATTGGTGGTAAGTGCCAATGGATTTCTATAGGCAAAGCAGACACTAAGGAACAATGCCAAAGAGGTTGGATTCATAAAGTTTTTTTAGAGACCAACCTCTTTGGCATAGTTCCATAAATCCAATCTTAGCTAACTTAATGTTAGGCAAAGCACTTGTCGAAAGTGGGATTTTATTTTTAACAACCATCGTATCATACTTTCGTCAAAAGTTTTGCCCTGATTCATTGACTAATTCAAAATATATAAAATAAGAAGACCATTTCACCGTTAAGCCAAAGGTATGCCCGTTGCGAAAAATTTGTCAAGGGCAAGGCAAGTGCCGATGGTTATTTTATTTTTTATGGATCGTCACCCTTGACAAAAGTTTCGCAACAAGCTCATTGGCGGCTTATCGGTAAGAATGGTGGGGTGTAATCACTCTTAACTAGCTTTTGCGAACATCAACAACTCCCAAATCTGTGCAGCATATATAATACTTGTTGGCACTTCTGGTTATCTGATTCATCATAATTGAATGCTGCATTTCACTTGTTACTTCAGAAACTTCATCCTTTGGTAAGAAGGCGATCGGATTAGTTGTCTTGACTCGGTGATTGTACATGAATACTAAATAATCACCGGATAAGGGAAAATATATCTCTGCTTGTGGAGGGACCATCCAAGCTTCAATATTATCCTTCCAATCTATAATTACCGGGTTGTCACTTGTGAACCATCCCGTGTCATTCTGAGCCTTTAAAATAACAAAGGTAAACTGATTGAACACCTTTCTTAAATGCCCCAGATTTCACATGCTATTAAATTTAATTTATCATTGATTGTGCCATCGGTATCAATTACAATTTCTTCAAGAACAGCTTTCAATAAATCAGGACTATCAGCGAAAGGAGTAATTTCATTAAATAGCTTTTTTCTAATTTTCTTGTTCTTCAATATCGGAATAAGAAAATACTCCCTCGTTTTTGTTTGTCTGATAAATAGATTCGAAACAAAATGGATCAACTGGTTTCTACCGAAACTATCCAATTTGCCAGTCTTTTTTATGTCGCTTATTACCTTAGGATAATGCGTCTCAACCTTTTGACTGTGTGCTTCAAAGTACCTTGAAAATCCCTCGTCTGCTAGATTGGTATCAAAGAGGTTTATTTCCTTTGTAAAGGATTTGATTTTCTTATGATGAGTAATAGGATTCCCAACTTCAAGAACACTTATTATTTCTGCGTTGTTCTTATCTCTGAATCCAAACTGCTTTAGGTAGACTTGAGAGATTCTATGTTGGCCTTGATCCTTTGGCATTCCGCTTGACCTTGATTTCATAAAACTATTTTATTTCTCTCATTAATAGATGGTACAAATTTAGGCTTATGCCTGAATATGCTTGCAAGGAACTACGGCATAAACGGTTTCCCCCTTCCAGTCGTACCTCCTTTCAGGAACCCCCATTTATTCCGTTCCTCCTTGCGCAAATTCCGTCCTAAGCCTGCCGGAGCACCATAATTAATTCAAACGATTATGGAAAACACAAATGAAAACCGACAGTACCAGGTGGCTGAAATTCAGCTCACCTACAAGTCAAACGTAAAGCCCTCGTCACGCCCCAAGATCACAGGATCAAGGGAAGCGTTCAACATCCTAAAAGAGAATTGGGATGAATCCAAAATTGAATTTATAGAACAATTCAAAGTCATGTTGTTGAACAGAACCAATAAGGTTCTTGGGATCTTTGAAGTCTCATCAGGGAGTTCAACGGGAACGGTAGCCGATCCAAAGTTGATTTTCGTGGCTGCGATCAAAGCGAATGCCTGTGGCATCATCGTAGCACATAATCACCCGTCCGGGAACTTGGCCCCAAGCCAATCAGACATTGACCTGACTAGGAAGATGAAAGAAGGTGGGAGGTTTCTGGAAATCCAGTTGCTCGATCACCTGATAGTTACGCCAGAAGGGTACTATTCGTTCGCTGATGAAGGGGTGTTATAGCCCTTCACGTTGAAATGACTTGATAGACTTTGACATCTTTTGGTCATTTTCTTCAATCCATTCACATCAAATTTCTTATCTTTATTCAAAGAATTCGTTCTTTAAATGACTTCAAATTGAATCAAATCGCTTCGGTGACCAACTCGGTTACCTAGTGATTTCGAATGTTACAGTAAGTTGATTTTGAGCACTTTAGAAATAAGGTTCCGTTCCCAGCGGGATCACTAAAGACAAATTAGAAAACGGCTCTGGACAACTCCAGAGCCATTTTTATTTCAACCAAGTCTCCGTGTAACTTGGATCGTAACATAGTCTCAAAATTAAATGAATTGAGGCTAATGGATTCAACTCCCCCTGTTGAGCCGTATAGAATTCTAATTCTGGTCTTGGATAAACCTTTAGTTTACACCCGAAATTTGTACATTTTCATAACCTTAGTATTTGACCAATGACTAGGGGTCGGCATTAGCGTGGGAAAGAAAAACTATTCGTTGGGAAAATAAAATTGTGGCTATCAACTACTCGCCTGTAGTTTGACATCCATTCAACTCCGTTTTGATAGGTTAACTTCAGAAGCTTTAATCCACGAATCAATTTTTATAATGTATTTGGCTCAAATCAAACTGAAAAATTTCAGAGGAATTAAATCTTGTGAATTTTTCATGACTCCACATTGTGTGCTTCTTGGAGCTAACAACAGTGGCAAAAGTTCAATAACAGACGCAATAGGTTATCTCTTAGGAAGAGATAGAATGATTCGAAGTTTAGGTGATTATGATTTTTTTGGAGGAAAGCCTTTACCACAGGATCGAATTCATATCTCAGGGCTGTTAACGGGTTTTCCTACCGATGATCCTACACAGTATCCCGAGTGGTTTAATACTTTGAGCGGGGGAACACCGATCTGGCTTAATCCAGAAACAAATGAAATAGCTGAAGGCGACTTCAAAGAAAACTATAAGCTATCGGTGCAAATTGCTTTCTGTGCTCGCTTTGATGATGAAGACTTAGAATATGAACACGTAAGATATTTTGTTGATGCCGATACCGACCCATTTGAAGATTCGGTCATTAAGGTGAATTCAAATCACTTAAAAGAAATTGGCTTTTTTCTTGTGCCATCTAAAAGGAATTGGGAACGGACTATTTCATTTGGATCTGAGCTATTTAAAAAAGTAATAAAATTTCAAGACGCTATACCGGGAAGGACTGTTTCAAAAATAAGAGATACTCTAAGGGCAATAGAAGATCGGATTGAAAATGAAGAGCCATTAAAAACCATTGTGAGCCGAATCAACATCGAACTGGCAGGATTTATCAATGCAAAAAATAATGGCCTGAACTTTATTCCAACAACGGGTGACATTGAAGGCGTACTGCAAAGCCTCACGCCACATCTTTCTGGAAATGGTGGCACGAATATACCGCTGGGGAATCACGGTTCAGGGCTTGTCTCAATGCAAACACTCCTTCTACTTCTAGAGTTTGGCAGATATAGAAATGAAAAGGGATCACTAGCGTTGCGTTGAGGTTTTGTAAATCTTATGTAAAACGCTGACAGTCTTTTATTTAGAGGCATAATTGAATGGAACTGATTTGAAATTTTATTAAAATGAAAGAATGTAACTTGCTGATTTTCAAGTTATATGAA
>JANNPM010000206.1:0-12769 GCA_031400145.1 Chryseolinea sp.
CCTGCTGGTGGCCGCCGTGCTGGCGCTGGCCGGGCCGGCCCGCGCCGACGAGCCGGCGCCCCACAAGCTGATCCACGCCGACCGGGCCATGGGCACGTCGGTCCAGATCACGATCTGGTCGGCCGACGAGACCGCCGCCGCCGACGCCGCCCAGGCGGTGTTCGCCGAGATGCGGCGGCTCGACGCCATGATGACGACGTGGACGCCGGACAGCGAGGTGTCGCGCATCAACGCCGGCGCCGGAAAGACCGCGGTGGCGGTGTCCGAGGAGACCTTCGCCTGCGTGGCCAAGGCGGTCGAGGTCTCGAAGGCCTCCAGGGGCCTGTTCGACATCACCGTCGGGGTCTACGCCGGCCTGTGGAAGTTCGACGAGGACATGGACGGCACCCTGCCCGACCCGGCCGAGGTCGCCTCACGGCGCAAGCTGGTGGCGTGGAAGGACCTCGTGCTCGACAAGAAGAAGCGCACCGTGAAGCTGCGGCGCAAGGGCATGAAGATCACGCTGGGCGGCATCGCCAAGGGCTACGCCGTCGACCGCGCCGCCAAGATCCTCGTCGATGCGGGGCTGGAGGACTTCATCCTCCAGGCCGGCGGCGACATGTACGTGTCGGGCAAGAAGGGCAGCCAGGCCTGGGTGGTGGGCATCCGCGATCCCCGCGGCACCCGCGACGCCAGCTTCGCGGTGGCCCCGGTCGAGGACCACGCCTTCTCGACCTCGGGCGACTACGAGCGCGGCTTCGTCAAGGACGGGGTGCGCTACCACCACATCCTCGATCCGCGGACCGCCCAGCCGGCGCGGGCGACCCGCTCGGTGACGGTGCTGGCCAAGGACTCCTACACCGCCGACGCCTGGTCGAAGGTGCTGATCATCATGGGCGCCGAGGCGGCGATGCCGCTGGTCGAGAAGCTGCCCGACTTCGAGGCCGTGTTCGTCGACGCCGACAACACGGTCCACCTGTCGAGCGGCCTGGTGGGCAAGCTCAAGATCCTGCACGACCCCACCCCAGGTCCGTGATCAGCGCGTCGCGACCGTGAGCCAGGCCGGCATCGTGATCGTCTGCGGGCCGTGACCGACCGCGGCCAGGGCGGCGGCGCGGATCGAGGCCCGCACCGGCGCAAAGGCCTCGGCGCCCATGCGATCGCGCATCAACACCAGCGGCGCCAGGGTGCGGTCCATCGACTCGAGGAAGACCTCGGTCGAGGCGTGCTCGGTGGAGAACTCGACGCGGTGGGGCACGATGGCGGAGAACCCGGCGGCGCCGAATTCGGCGTGGATCGTGGCCTCGTCGCCGAGCGCGGGCACGAACGGCGGCGGCGCCGCGGCGCCCGACGGCAAGGGCGGCGCCGCGGCCCGCATGGCCCCGAACACGGCGTCGAGCGCCGGCACGCCCTCGAGCGGCACCCAGCTCGACACCACCACGCGTCCGCCCGGCTTCACCACCCGGCGCAGCTCGGCGAGGCCGCGGGCGCGATCGGGGAAGAACATGAGGCCGAACATCGAGAAGCCGAAGTCGAACTCGCCGTCGCCGTAGGGCAAGGCCTGGCCGTCGCCCACCGCGGCGTCGATGTTGCCGAGCTGGGCGTAGCCGACGTGGCCGCAGAGCTGCGCGATCATCGCCGGCGAGAAGTCGAGCGCGGCGACCCGGTTGGCCCGCGGCGCCACCTGCAAGGCCAGCGTGCCCGGCCCACAGGCGACGTCGACGACGTCGGCACCGGGGCCCACGCCGGCGAGCTAGAGGGCCCGGGCGGCGTAGCGGGCGAAGCTCGGCATCACGTCGGCGGCGTAATCGGCCGACACCAGATCCCAGGGCCGCGGGGTGGCGAGTGGAGACGTCATGGGCGAAACGGCTGCTCGTCTTTGCCTCGGGTCGGCGTCGCCAACCGGCGCGCGACCGCCTCCTGCTCGTCCTTGGTCAGCCGCCGCACGTAGATGCCGGCCGCGTCGATCGAGCGGGCGCCGAAGAAGCCCTCGGCCACCGCGTATTCGACCTCGATGACCATGTACGGATCGTCGCCGAGCCACATCAGCTCGTGCTTGCGCGGGATGCCGACCCACGAGCTCAGCATGAACTTGTCGCGGGTGCCGTGGTCACACCATACTCCAAGCCTTCTTTACTTCCACCATTATCGCCAATCATTACAAAAACCGCTGTATTATCAAATTGCCCGGATTGCTTCAAGTGGTTAAACAATCGACCAATTTCATAATCGGTATATTCAAGAAATCCTGCGTAGACCTCCATGAACCTGGCATACAGATGGCGCTCATCGGCTGGGAGATCCTTCCACGCTTTAAGATAGGGATCTCTTGCCGGCAGTTTGGCGTTTGCAGGTATTACACCAATCCTTTTCTGATTAATGAATACCTTTTCGCGATATACATCCCATCCCTCATCAAACTTACCTTTATACCTGTCACTCCATTCCTTGTCGACCTGATGTGGTGCATGACCGGCACCTGTAGCAAAATATAAGAAGAACGGTTTCTCCGGCGCCAGCGTCTTTTGCCGTGTGAGATAACTAATCGCTTTGTCCGTTAACAATTTGTTTAAATGGCTGCCGTCTGTGGTGATGTGCTGATTGTCCTCCACAAGATCTGGTTTGTATTGATCCGTAGCGCCGCCCAGGAATCCATAATTATGGTCAAAGCCTTTGCCAGAAGGCCATCGGTCAAACGGGCCGAGATCGGTTGCCTCGTCATCGGGCGTTTGATGCCACTTCCCCAATTGATACGTGCCATACCCGTTTTCATGCAAGACTTCCGCTACTGTTCCGGTTTCTGGCTGCAGATGTCCATGGTATCCCGGATAGTCCGCGGACAGATAAAAATGAGGAAACAACCCCATCCCTACTGAGTGGTGATTACGGCCAGTAAGCAATGCCGCCCGCGTGGGCGAACATATTCCGGCGGTATGAAAGTTAGTATAACGCAAACCCTTGTTTGCTAATGAGTCAAGGTTGGGCGTGTTGATCAGGCCACCAAACGCACTGGTAGCGCCATAGCCCACATCGTCCAGCAAAATCCAGATCACGTTAGGCGATCCTTGTTTTGCTTTAGGAACGTACACTGTCTTTTGCTCAGGGGTGTCCTTCCAGGATTTACTGATCTTTTGTTGAGCAACGACCGAAACTGACAACAGTAGCGGAATAAGGACAGCAATGTGCCTTGTAAAAAAGTGTTTCATAAGGGAGAAGGGTTATTGTAAAATGATTAGTCGTTGTGGCGCCGTTTAAACTGAACTTACGCCGGCAACGACCAGCGTAAGTTCCTTTGTTGTATGTAATCCTGTTTACTTGCTTCCGAGGGAAAGCTGAGGGCTCGCATTGTTTTCAATAACCACGCTCTTCAATTTCCCGGTAAACGCGAAAGCACCTTTATACCGGTCAGAAACTTGCGTCACCAGGTCGGCACCAACGTTTATCTCATCATTGTTTTTGATGTTCGCCTGCGCCTTGATGATCGTGGCTTCTGCAACTTTCTCATCGTTGATGTATAGTACTTGTGTGCCCGCTTCGTCGCCCGGTTCCTTTGCCTCTTTATAATTGAGTGCATACCTGAGCGTGACATTTCCCGATGGTACAGGTTTAGCCGACACGAGGTGCGTCACTTTCCATCCTGCATTGTTCGCAACCTGGAATTTGCCGTCTTTAATGAAAAGGCTTACCCCGGTGAAACGACCGCCTAACGCGAACAATACACCTTCGCTTCCTTTTCCAATCTCGGCTTCCGCTGTTATTGTATAGGACTTAAATGGCACGATCGGGCTTGCGATACCAAATACCTGGGGTGCTTCCGGAAAGAATTCAACCCTCGCTTTTTCATGTCCTGCGTATAGCGCGGTATAGTCAAGCTGCTTCTCAGTACCGTCTTTCAGCGGATAGATATTGAATTTTGCCGCTTCAGCATCAAACAACTCCTGTAACTCCTTCAACTTCTCCGGGTTTTTTGTGGCGAGATTGGAAAGCTCGTTGAAGTCTGCGTTCACGTTGTACAGCTCCCATTGGTCATTATTGAAATCCTCGCCCTTCTTATGAAGTGTTCCTGCCTTCCATCCATCCTTATAAATGGCCCTGGAGCCCATGATCTCATAATGCTGAACAACATGGCGTGACGGAGCCTGCGGACTTTTAATTGAATACGCTAAACTTGTTCCCTCTATTGGCTCCTGCCGATAGCCATTGATGACGGTAGGTATCTGCGCACCGATCAGCTCCACTGTGGTTGGCAGAATATCAATCAAGTGCGCGTATTGCGTGCGGATTCCACCCTTGTCCTTAATCTGCTTTGGATAAAAAACAATTAACGGGTTATGAGTCCCTCCTTCCGAATTTGCGTCCTGCTTCCAGTGCTTAAAAGGCGTATTTGCGGCCATGGCCCAGCCCAATGGATAATTGGGCTTGGATGCTTCAGTGCCGAGGAGATCTATGTCCTCGAGATTTTTTTCCAGGCGCTGTTGTTCAGTCCAGGATGGATCATTGCGGTTCACAATACCCACAAATGTGCCCTCCTTGCTCGCGCCATTGTCGCCTACTGAGACAAAGATTAACGTGTTGTCCAGCTGATCAATCTTTTTCAGGTAATTAACCACACGCCCGAGCTCATAGTCGGTGTGTGACACGAATCCTGCGTATACTTCCATGAAACGCGCATAGAGTTTTCTTTCGTTGACTGCCAGCGAATCCCAAGGCTTGATACCAGGATTACGGGGAGGCAAAACTGCTTCTTTGGGTATTACACCAAGTTTGATCTGTTTTGCAATAACTTGCTCCCGGTATTTATCCCAGCCCGAATCAAACTTGCCTTTATATTGGTCTGACCATTTTTTTGCTACCTGGTGTGGCGAGTGACCCGCGCCTGGAGCGAAGTAAAGGAAGAACGGTTTAGCTGCATCAATAGATTTTTGTTCAGCAATGTATCCAATTGCCTTGTCGGCCATCCGCGTTGTAAAATGCTTTCCATCTGCGGGTGGCTCGACCTTACGGGTATCGTCCCAGGTAAGTGGATGCCATTGATCAGTTGCTCCTCCAAGAAAACCGTAATAATGGTCAAAACCACGGCCGGTAGGCCAACGGTTAAACGGACCAATCGCGGTTGCGTCAGAAGCTGGCGTGAGATGCCACTTTCCCACGGCATAAGTATTGTATCCATTCTCACGTAATATTTCCGCAACAGTCGCTTTTTCAAAAGGCATATACCCATCATATCCTGGTGTTCCAATCGCTGTGGTTGGGAACAAACCCATATGCACCGAGTGGGAATTTCTACCTGTCATCAATGCCGCCCGCGTAGGCGAACAAATCGCCGTCGTATGAAAATTGGTATAACGCAGGCCATTGTTCGCAAGGCTGTCAAGAGTAGGTGTTTTTATAAGTCCACCGAATGTACTGATGGCTCCAAAGCCCACATCATCAAGCAGGATCCAGACAACATTTGGAGCGCCCTGAGGTGCTCTTTTTCGGTCCGACCATGATTGCTCAGTTTCTGCCAGGTTCCTTCCGGTCTTTCCTTTATAGGGTTGCACAGGATCATATTGTGACATTGCGGGATATGCTATGGTCGTTAAGAGAACTAACGCCACGATTGAACGCAGCTTCGGCACATCAAATGCCGAAGAAAATGCCGATGGGTTTTGAGAAAGTGTTTTCATTGTATGACGCTGATTGGTTAATGCTATTTCCAAAGTTCATTTTGTTCCAGGAGGGGATTGTTGTCCAGCTCAATCTGAGGTATGGGAAACCAACGGTTTCGATCCACGGCGTTGACCTTGCCCGCTGCGTGAAGCTTTTGAACAAAAACAGGATTACCCCCTTCATCGCGTTGCCGGATCAGATCAAACCAACGTTGATACTCATATACCAATTCCAGCTCACGCTCCAGGTAAACAGAATCCCTGAACTGGGATTGGCTTAAACCAGGTGTAAGCGCTTCGAGACCCGCACGACCTCTCACCCTGTTAAGTGATTTGTACGCTTTCTCCGTTGGGCCGTTGGCTTCGTTTTCAGCTTCCGCATGGATCAAAAGGAGCTCGGCGTATCGTAACAACGTGACATTTGTTGCGGCTTCCGAAGGCGTGGCGACAAAAGCATCAGGATCGTGCGTTTTGTTGAAATATGGAACTGAATCGCCTGGATATGCCGCGTTAGAGAGCGGTGTGCCGAACTTCGCACCTGTTTCAGGGTTTACAAAAAGTGTTGCAAAAGTGACTTTTCTTCTTTTATCATGCGCTTTATACATTTTGTATACGCTGTAAGACTTATCTTCCCCTTTGGTATAAAAGTTCACCTGATCCGCGTAGTTACCAACAATACCAAAGCTTTCAGGGAAGCGGGGGAGCGATCGGGGAAAATCATTCCGCCCCTGCCCCTGAGAATTGGATAGATATTGCGCTGAAAAAATGTGCTCCTCGTTGTTTTCATAAGCAGGCAAGAAAACATGGGAGTAGTCTGTGCGAAGGTTATAGTTGTAACCTCCTGTTCCTCCATCAATTGGTGACAATGCTGCTTCTGCCTGGTTGACAGCGTCCTGATAATGAGAGGTGATTTGCAGCGGGAATGAAGCCTTGGTCAGAAACACTTTCGCCAACAGCGCTTTCGCTGCTCCGGCGGTAGCGCGTCCGAGGTCTCCTTCATTGTACGACGCAGGAAGTACTGCGGCGGCTTCCGTTAAGTCCTGTTCAATTTGCGCATAGATTTCCGTGGCAGCCGATTTTGCCACATAATAGTCCTGAGCCTTGACGAAATTCTGATTTGTTGTGATCAACGGTATATCCCCCCAAAGCCTTACAAGATTAAAGTAGACAAAGGCGCGATTGAACTTAGCTTCGCCAATGTATCGCTGCTGAAGTGCCGTGCTCGTACCGAAATCGATTAACGGAATTTTTTCAAGTGCAACGTTGGCTTTCTTAATCGCGGCATAGTGTTGCTGCCAGTTCTCATATATAGTGCGGTTCGTCGACGAGTGGTTATGTACGGAGAAAGATCGTACATCAGCGTTTGTCGCGCCTGGACCAGGGTACTGCTCGTCGGTAGCGAACTCCATTCCAACTTGTAATAAAGAATTATAGGCAGATTGGTTTGAACCGTTTGAACCACCTGCGTTATAAAAGAAATACGTGGCATTCACCGCGTTCAGGGCGTCCGAGGGTGTTTTGTAATATTCATCTTCTGAAATAGTTGATTTTGGATCTTCCGTCAGAAAGTCAGCGCAGGAGAACATTACAACGATTAGGAGTGCAAGAATAAATGGTAAATAATTTTTCATGATCTTCTAGATTTGAATTTGACGGGCTAAAAGGTTAACTGAACCCCGCCCTGAATTGACTTATTGTTTGGATAGACGCCGTTATCTACCCCGCGATTTATCAAAGCCTGGCCCGCCTGGCTGGACTCGGGATCGTATCCCGTATAATCCGTTAGGGTCCAATAGTTCTGAGCAGAGATATATAGACGCAACGATTTGATGCGCGCTTTGGAAAGCACACGCTCCGGTATTCTATAACCAAAGGATATATTTTTAAGTCGGAGGTAAGATGCGTCTTCGATAAATCGATCGGATACCGTTATGGAAGGATCCTGGTAGGCAGCCTTGACATCGGTATCTGTATTTCCAGGATCCTCAGGACCGCGCGTGCCGGGTACGCGGTAAGCATCTGCCGCAGCAGCCGAACCGTTGCCGGCGCCATTGTTCAACTCAAGCTGTGCTCTGTTTTGGTTATACAACTTTGCCCCCAAAGAGCTTTGAAAGAAAACCGCCAGATCAAATCCTTTGTACGCGAACGTATTTGTAAATCCCGCGTTAACACCCGGTTGATTTTCAATTATGATACGGTCACCGTTTTGGGTAATTACACCATCATTGTTCTGATCTACGTATTTCTGGGCACCAACGCCCTTAAAGGCCTGCGGTGTAAGAGCAGATGTACCCTCCTCACCAGGCTGAATTAAACCGTCCGTTTCATACACAAGGAACGAGCCCAAAGGCCTACCTACCTGGATTACTGATGGGGCATTTGTATTTGGTACGATACGCGTCAGCCCTTCACCGACGTCGAGAATTTTATTTCTGTTGGTAGAAAATATAAAAATAGAATTCCACTTGAATTCACCTGTTGTGTTCTGTGAATTGATCCCTACTTCAAAGCCCTCGTTAGATACTTCGCCGAGATTCTGATAGATCGCTGCCTGTTGCCCCGAGTTTACGTTACCCCCTGCGGCAAGCCCCGAGGTGCCGGGAACAATGGCGTTGAGTAGCAGGTCTGTTGTTCTCTTATAATAATAATCAAAAACCAGGTCTACGCGGTTATTAAATAATCCAATGTCGGCTCCCACATCGATCTGCGTTGTTTTCTCCCAGCTGAGGTCGGGATTCGCTACATTTGATGGCGCATATCCAGACACTGTTTGTCCATTAAAATTGTATCTGAAATAGCTAAGCTGTGAAAGAGAAGAATAGGGTGGGATCGACTGATTTCCTGTTAACCCAATACTTCCTCTTAACTTAAGAAAACTGACAGCCTGAATGTTCTTAATAAATTGTTCCTCATGAAGGTTCCAGCCTACGGCTGCCGAAGGAAAGTATCCCCATTTATTATCAGCGCCAAAACGGGAAGATCCGTCAGAACGTATCGTTAGGGTTAACAGGTATTTTTCGTTTAGGCTGTAATTAACGCGCGCAAGCCACGATGCCAAAGACCATTGAGAATAACTGGACGACGGTGAATTAGCCGTTGCCCCCACAGACAAGTTATTGTATTCAAAGAAGTCTGACGTGAAATTACTTGAACTTGCTGTCGCACCTTCGGTGGTGGAGCGTTGAGCGGTAAAGCCTGCAACCGCATTAAACGAATGTATGTTGCTGAAGGTTTTTGAATAATTGATGGTGTTCTCATTTAGCCAATTTACTGTGTTGAGATCTCCCACAGTTGCTACGCCGTTTGCAGACCGTCCCTCTAAAGTACTGTTAGGGAGATATCGCTGCTGTTGGTTTAATACCACATCGGTTCCGAAAAGTACTTTCGCCGTAAGGTCCTCAGTGATCTTGTATTCGCCGGAAATGTTTGCGAGCAGGCGCTGTGTGTTTGTATCGTTGATCTGATTGACCAGTGAATTTATGGGATTGGCCAACGACTGATCCAATCCGGATTGAATAAGAAATGTGCCGTCATCCTTATATACCGGCAACGCCGACGGCGATTGCAGGAGGTTAGGCACGATGTTCTCCGGTCCGACCTCCGCGGATGTGCTGCTGGCATTTATGTATACCAGCAGTTTAAATTTTTCGTTAAAGTTATGGTCGATATTAACTCTCGCCGCATAACGCGTAAAGTTCGTGTGCCTGATCACACCATCTTGCTTGAAGTAATTTCCGGAGAAGGCTAATTTCGTTTTTTCATTTCCTGAAAAGATCGAAACGCTGTGGCTTTGAAGGGCCGCTTGCCTGAATGCCTCATTTTGCCAGTCGGTGCCGATACCCAAAGTATCCAATGTGTATCCCCCTTCCGCAGCAGCGTCGACGTATCCCTTATTGGACGACCTGAGGTTAGCTACCGCTGTCGTACTGGTGTTATAGGCGGCATCTTTCCTGAGTTGCCACCATTCGCCCGCCGTCATCAGTGGAAGGGTACGAACAACATCCTGCACTCCGTAATATCCATCGTATTGAATTGTCGACTCATTGTCCCGGCCTTTTTTGGTGGTAATTAGAATTACACCATTAGCACCACGAGATCCATAAATTGCAGTGGCAGAGGCGTCCTTCAAGACATCTACTGATTCAATATCTCCAGAGTTAATAGAGGAAAGCGGATTGATCTTCGGTCCATTGGTAACCCCCGCATCTGCAATGCTGTAATCATTGTTGATCGGAAAGCCATCGATCACATAAAGCGGATCGCTGGAAGCGTTAATAGAATTACTGCCGCGTATTTGAACGCTGACACCTCCACCTGGCTGTCCTGATGTTTGCGTTACGATGGCTCCCGCCACCGCACCTTGAAGCAGGCGCTCTAAGGAAGCAACAGGTTGCGACTTCAATTCATCAGGTATGGACGCCACCGAGCCGGTAATATCCCTTCTTTTAAGCTCTCCATAGCCTATGACGACAACCTCATCCAGGATGTTATCGGACTTAAGTGCAACTTCAATTATTTCGCTGGAAAGCTCATAAATCTCAACATCCTGTGTCTTGTACCCGACGGAGTTTACAATCAGTGTAAATGGGAGTTCCTGAGCAGCCGTTATAGTAAACGCACCGTCTGCATCGGCAACGGCAGAGGTATTGCTGCCTTTAATAAAAACGGTGGCTCCGGGCAACGGGCCGCCCCCATCATCCTGAACCACGCCGCGTACTACATCCTGCGCCATGAGGGCCATATGCCCCAATACCAATACTAAAATACTGACGAGTAAAATTCTTTTCATGTGTTAATAATTTGTTTTTAATTGTCACATGGAAAGGCCAGACCAAGTTATCGTCACTTTGGGTGAACAAGGTGCATGGCCATTCATAAGTGGAAATTTTTTGCAGGAGCTTTATGACTAGTTGACAGCGACGCTGAATTTCATTTTCTCTTCCTGGTATCTTTTCGGATCTAGCTTGAGGAAACCAAACTCCGCGAGAGTCTCCTGCCCATTTGCCGCAACCCATTGAATGAACTTCAATGCCTCTGCATTTAGACTATTTTTGGCAATAGATAAATGCAGGAATTCAACAGGAATATTTTTTAAACCGCCTTGCTCTATCTTACCGATTACTTTGTCAAGGTTGTCGTAGAAGCGTTCATCAGTTGTCACCTTACCATTTCCGTCAACATCGACGGGAATAATGGCAAGGCCTGTATGTGGCTTACGTGTCTTCAAATCGTATAGCAAACCGGGAACACTGTATGAAATGCCAGTGCTATCTTTTAGCACCGCCTTGACAAGGTGTTCGTCTGCGCCGGATATTGCCTTCCCCTTGATATTCACCTGCTCGTATCCGAAGTATTTGGCAAACGTTATTGGAGCTCCCGCTTTCTGAAGCCGTGTATAAACGGTGAAGTCCGCTTCAATTTTCTTCTGTCCCTTTTTATCGGCATAGATGTCGTTAAAGAATATCTGGTTGAAAAGATCTGCCGTAAGGCCCTTTTCACGATATGTCTCTGCGAAGGCTGAGTTAGCATTTGCAAAAGGAATCAGCGCGTATTGGCCAAGGTATAAATAGTCACGTGATGCTTTCGTTGCATCGTCCTGATCAATCGCTTCGACAAGAACATCGTAAGAAGCAGGGTCGGTCGTCGTGCGGGATTCGATGACAATCTTGGCATTCGGATTTGAAACCTTATAAGCTTCAATCCATTTTTGAACTAAGGGATATGCGAACCGGACGCCGGTGATCACGACTTTCTTTTCCGTCGGCTGCGCGAAAACGGCTGCGGTAAACAGTGCCGGAAAATATAAGATTAATACTGAAATGAATGATTTCATAAATTGGTACGTATAGATTGATTATATTGAAATTTGGTGGCTACGGAATGCACCCTCGATGACAGACATACCACCAATACGACTGAACCATTGATGCATCCGCAAGCCAGAAATTATACGGATCTGATATCAGACCACGTGCACATTATCAGTTACAACAACAGGGGTCCATGCTGTACGAATCTGTTGAATTCCGAATAATCAATGCGGCGCTCTTTGGCGCGCTGCTGATGTGTTTTTTCATATTTTTACTTTATAGTTCCAATAGTTATTGGTAGGTCTTAGCACCTTGTCCCTGTGGTGATAGGTTGCTAGAAGTTCGTCGAGCCTATTCTCTCCCTTCTTCTGTATAAATCAACCTGGTGGGAATTGATTGTCTACTAAATCTATAGACAAATGTACTTTTTTGATTCATTAGTTCAATATGCGGGCGGAGATATTTTTTTTTATTTTTTTATCAGCCTGCAACGTCTTCAAATTCTGAATCTGTCGCACACGTATGCGTCCTCTAAAATATTTTGCTGAGCACGTCGCCTTAAAGGCGATATCAAAGTCTGGCGGAATTACTAATTTTGCATGGCAATTCGCTTGTAACAGGGAATTGCCTCACCTGCACACTATCAATTATGCTATCGAAGAAATGTCAATATGCCCTGCATGCGCTGATTTACTTGGCGGATCTGGAAAAGGATGCGTCAGTGACCATTGGTGAAATTGCTGTTAAAAAGTCGATCCCTAAAAAATTCCTGGAGGCAATTTTACTTGATCTGAAGAATGCCGGTATCCTTGCTAGTAGGAAAGGTAAAAGTGGGGGTTACTACCTCATTAAACAGGCAAATGAGATATCCATTATTGAGGTGATCAGATACATAGATGGCGCGGTGGCTATGCTACCTTGTGTATCGCTGAATTTTTATGACAGTTGTGGAATGTGTGAAAATGAGCATACGTGCCGGATTAATCGGCTGTTCGGGCAGGTGCGCGATTCAACACTCAAAATTCTATCCACCAACACTGTCGCTGACCTTGCCCATGCGAACAAAAAACCGCCCCCCCGGCGGCGTGGAGACATGGCGAAGCTTCGGTGACGCGGTTATTCACCTGAGCCTTGCGCATGCGCGAAACTAGGCGCGCCATCCCATAGCGCTGCGGAGCGGCACTTCCCCGCAGCGTCTCCAGTTCCGCGGACTCTCCCTCGTCCCGCCATCTCCCCGTTCTGTCCTACCCCTTAGAGTCTCCCGTCTCTGGGAATCTGCGGCTTCCCAGCTCCATCCTTATTGTATCTCCCCCGCAGCGTCTCCCCGTT
>JANNPM010000270.1:0-12298 GCA_031400145.1 Chryseolinea sp.
GTTCCTTCAAAGCCTCAATGGCTACCTGGGCCTTAAAGGCTGAACTGAATTTTCTTCTACTCTTTTTCATATTTGTAACACATAGTTAGTTTAAAATTTTAACTTAACATGTGGTCCAAATTTTGGGGAGTATTATAGAGTCAATACGAAGTCGACGTGACAAGTCTGATTTGAAGTAATATCCGTTCATATATCTAAAAAGTCTACGTTGCAAAAACCATCGACCTCTGTTACTCTGTGGTTTCAATTTGTGTATTTGTGAATGTGATATTCGCTTGACGATCCGATCGGTGGATGCAACTCGATCGACGTGAAGTTTATTGGACACTAACAGCTCTCCGGCCTCCGGTCGAAAATTGAGTTCAGGTCCCAAGATTTGAACTGCTTTGAAAAAGTAGTATACTTTATTGCCTTCACTTTCTATGACTGCATTGTCTTTCAGCCGGTCCTTTAGTTTTTTGGCTGTAACAGTATTTTTAAAGGCTTGTTTAAATGTCTCGAAGTCGTTATTTATGACTACAAATGTCGTATCACTTATAGCTTCAGTTCTTTTATCATCGAGGATGTATTTATACGTTGTGTTATTAACAATTTCCAAAGAAATCGTGAAGTTTGGATCGTCGAATAGATGAAGCTCAGGCTTATTTAGAGCAAAAAGGGTATTAATTGTCATTAACATGGATACAAGAATCGGTGTAGGGTTCATTTTTATTTAGTTAACGACAATTCCATTACTATCGAATCCATGCTTTCGATTTCGGCATGATAAGTGATTCTAAATTTTTCCGCGGCGCTTTTTAGGTGAGTTGTAGTTCGATGTATCAGGCTTCCATTGTCTTTTAGATCACAGTATAAAGTGCTGTCGTGCGACAGGGTGCCATCGATAACATTTACTGGATTTGTTTTTTGAAGCCTCGCTGCGAACTTACCACGGATATCGATGTCGGCTAAGACATTCCCGAATGATGTAGCGGAACCACTTTTGAAAAGAGTGAATGAACCGGTGTAGACGCCACTAAGCATGTTTGCGGGAACCCCATTAACATCTGACAAACTTATTTGTGTTGTCTTTTGGAACCGTAGAAAGTCGTGTGTTGATGTCAGTGCTAATGTGTCAGAAGATCCGGGCCGCAAACTGTCTGGAAACAGTACAGATTCGTATCTAATGAGATTTTCATAATTGTACTCTGTATTTGAAAAAACGTTGACAAGTATTTCGATACCTGATAGAGTTTTGTTACTTGTATTTCTTATAATAACCGAGTTGCTAACGTTTGGTACTGGACTTCTGTCATCTTCGGAGAAAATGCAGAACAGGGTAATATCCAGGATGCCGGGATAATCGAAATTAATTCTTGTAGGATTTTCGTTGTGGAATTTATCTTCAAACATGCCACAGGCAGTCAAGATCAGTGCAAGGACTAAAACTGGTGATATCGTTAGTTTCATAAAGAAGGATTTGGCCTATTTCATACCGATCGATCAACTGATATCCAAATGCAAGAGGAAGGTTGTTTAAATTGCCTTTTGGGGACAAAACGACACGTTCCAGTAGCTTTACTTTAATGTAGATTCTAGATAATTGATCAATTGGCTAAACCTTGTCTATTTTGTTACGCCATGTCGGCGCTTGATACTACTTGACAGTACAAAAATCGAGTGACAAGGAAATTGATCTTACGTATAAGGTACTTGTCATCTGTTATGTTTCTTAGGAGAAATTAAGACACCAACGTAATTTCTTGCCAACAATTTTTTCTCCGGCGAAATGGCGCACATCAACTTAACTGCCAGAATCCTAAGATAATGGTCTTTATTAAATTTTCAACACCGAGCGAAAAAAATTTATTCTCAAGTTAATATTCATGTCGTCTATTCCTATAGACATCGGAGATGGACATGTAAGCTGGGGAGCTTACAGACACTCCGCGAATGACATGACGCAGACTTTCATTCAGATTTCGGGAATCATCGTGATTTCGAAAATCGACACTTTTTCATAGTTAACAGTCTAAAGTTAAAGACCTTTCGTCTAATTTTAAACCCTACTATTCGGGGGAGCTTACAATGCTATTTTAGATCCTTGATGGCTTTATAAAGGCTTTTTAAATGCTCATCCGACATGTCCAATATTGGTTCATACATAAACGAATTAAAGTGAATATTTTCAGGTGTCATTAAATTTACTTGGTCAAGGGTTTCAAGGTCTTCAGTTGATATTTTCCCTGAATCTTTAACCAGGCTGAAAAGCTCAAATGTCTGGTTCTTGGAAATCGCCTTGACCCTGGAAGCGTCTGTAATTTTACAAATCATGAAACTTTCTGCTTTCAACCTAATTGCGATCGACAAGGTGATTTTGTTTTCGAGACTAACTTTAGTACTTGCGTCCAATAGCAAAGAGTCTCCAAGTTGAAAAATCAAGTCAACAAATTTACGTTGTCCGTCCTTACGCCTCATTGCTGTGTGTAGGACCTCGTTAAAAATTAATTCGATATCGGAAATTGTGATATCCCCGGTCTCCTCCCTAAGATGCAGGAGAGAGGTAAGTTTTATATATCTTGGATCTGATTTATTATTGGTGTACTCAATAAGGTTTCTAACAAATGGGATCGTGGCAACAAAAACAATATCGTTTTGATGAAAAGTGTCTTTAAAATAGGAGAATGGTTTTAAATACTCGGCTCCAATTAGTTCAATACCGGCGCTGGACTTGTTTATCATGTGACTATGTAAACGTCCAATATATCGGCTTTCAATAGTCCTAAAAAAATCAAAGTTATGCGTCAAAACTATTTGATAGAAGTGATTTTGCTCAGAAATATTTCTTAGATACTCAATAATTGCATATTTGTTTTTGTAGTCAAATGAATCTGCAATATCATCTATAATAAAAATTGTTTTTTGTTTTGCCTTCTTTCTTGCCTCAATTTCAAAAATGATGTTCAATAAGTACAGCGCGCGCTTTTCCCCGTTGCTCAGCACTTGAAGCAATTCTAGTTTGCCAATTGTCGCTTGCCCATCACTATCCTTGAATAAAAATTTAATACTTGGCACTTCACTCTTCAAAATGACGTCATCTTGATTGTCCACTTCGAGAGAAAAAGGAACTACGAACCGCTTATTGAAAATTTCAATTACTTTGATCCAACTAGTTTCCTGGTCCTTTGCCTGTTGAATAATAGAAGTCAATTCATCTTTCCCTGCTCTATATGATTCAAGCAAATCACGGAATGTGTCCTTTCGTTGCTTCAAATATGAAATCCACAATTTCTGTTTAAAACTTAAGAGGTTGCCTAGCTCCGGAATGATTACCGGATTAAGAATTATATGCTCCCTAAAGTCTCGCAACTCCTTATTTGCTTTTAGTTTTACATCAATCTCATTGAAAGCTGCATTTAAGTCGGGGTTAGTTAGTATGGTTAATTTCTCTGTTTCAATGACATTTTCTAACTCCTGTTCATTTGCAATTTCTTGCTTTTCATTAGCGTTTGATTTTAGAGAAACCGAGTGCTGGGCTTTGAAAAAACCATTGTCAGCAAGGTTTCTCGCGATCGTTGATGCATTGTTGTGATTAAAAACTCCTTTTCTGAAATACTTTGAGGCTTTGATGAGTTGGTCATACCTCTCTATGTACTGCGAAATCTGTTTTTTGAAGTCTTTTGTTTCCAAGAAGGAAGCTACTTTATCGTTAAAAATTACTTTATAATTGACCTTCCCAAAGGCTGACTCGGTTTCATCTAAAACTTCTTTCTCAATCCTTTCGAAAGCGATGTAATGCTTTTTGGGTTCGCTCGTAAAAGCTATTGAGATTTCGTCCTCGATGTCGCCCTTTACGCCGGATAATTTGGACAGTTCTTTGAAGAGTGCGTTCGTTTTTTCTTCGATTGTTCGGTGAACATGATCATACTTTTCTTTCAACTGTTGATTTACAAGTAAAGTCGACAGCTTTTCAGACTGGAAGTCCTGTTGATATGGATCAATTACAAATACTTCGTCACTCCTGAGCTCTTTGCCATTGTCGACAGTAATTTCTCTAACTGATTTTCGCTCGGGAAAAAGATGATCCGACGTCATTTTGTCGTGACTTAAATCATTGAAGGTTTTCGCAAATGAGGTTTTCATGGCTCCGTTAGGTGCATAGATGCAAGCAGCCCTATTTTTCAAATCAATGACGCATTCAAGACTCTTTATACCGTAGCAGTACTTCAGTTTGATATTAAGTTTCTTCATTTTTTATAAGATCCATTATTGGATAATAAATTTAGTGCTCCTTTTCTTGCCCTCAAAGTCAGTAATTGCTATATTTCCGATACCCCCATTAGAGCCAACTTCTTGATTTAATGGATCGTTACGCTACTGCCGATGACCGTCCTTGTGGATTATGATAATGTTCCGAAAGCTATTACTAGACTTGGCATATCTCATGTAGTCAGTTCGATTGTGTCTCGGATTGATCCAATCGAGATGGGGGATGGAAACAGGCATATAACAATAAGGCTTTATGGAGGTTGGTACGATAACAATAGGTTTACTCAACGTGCTCAAAACTTGAGTGCTGATATTGCCAATAAGTTCCCGTCGACTTCGGTGCTTGCCGACGGAAGCGCCTCTGTATTTGTGCGATGCGAAATGGCGTATAGCCTACTTGCAGACCCTTCAAATCATTTATTTCATACCTTCCGTCAAAGAGGGATACCGGAAGGACTAAAAGCGGATCATCCTGCTATGTGCGGGTGTACCCAACAACAATGTCCCATAATTCATACTTATAATTTTATCACAAACCAAGTTTGCATCCAATGCAGAACAATTGCTCCGAAGGATATATTGTATCGAGGGGAGCAAAAGTTAGTGGATACAATGTTGACTTCAGATTTGATTTTTTCTTCCAGGTCGGGTGGCGGACTCTGTGTCGTTTCTTCCGACGATGACCTTTGGCCAGGCATTGTCACAACTTTAAAATCGGGTGCAACAGTAGTTCATCTGCACACAAAAGCCGGGGCAAAAACGCCAACCTTTTATTCGCGGGTAGCTGGAAATACGTACATCGAAAGAAATTTATAATTCTAGTCACATGAACGTACCGGATTTCAAGAGAATTATCACCTCGTTTGCTGACAAGCCTACGGACCTGCAAATGGACAAGGGCCAATTGCTAACTGAGATTCGAGGTGAATTAATACAAGCAAACGTTGTTGTAAAGGAAGGAACATTGTTTGTCGTTGAAAAGGGCGGTGAAGAAAGTGCCTTTTCCTGGATAAAAAATCGAATTGCAGGGTTACCACAGCTTGCAGATAGAATTCTTGATTACATTCCTTCAGAGCCAGGATTCGTTGATCCTTGTAGCCAACTTCTGGACGAACTCGAATTCGACCCGAAGGAAGAAGAAACAAACGTCACAAATACCACAGAGAAGCTTCTTGAAATTCTTACTCGAAAAGTACCTGGTACAACCAGCATCATGTACTTAACGTCTGATGCTGGTGACGGAAAAACCACATTAATCAATAGAGCAGCATATCTACAGGCGAAGAGGTTCAAAGAAAAAAAATCAGATTGGCTTCTGTTACCGATACCTTTGGGGGGTGGCCCCTTTCTTCGACTCGACGATATTGTAATAGCGTCCATTATGAATAGGCTTCGCTTTAGATATTTTTATTTTGACTCCTTTATTGAATTAGTAAGGCTCGGAGTAATTGTTCCCGCCTTAGACGGATTTGAAGAAATGTTTATGCAGAATTCAGCAGGCGAAGCACTGTCGGCAACCGGAAACCTGGTAAACAAGTTAAATTCAGAGGGATCTATTTTGATAGCCGCGCGGAAAGCATACTTCGACTATAAGAGCTTTAGTTCCCAAGCTAAGCTCTTCGATACTATAACATCGTCAGTCTCATTCGCAAGGATGGCGCTTAAGCGCTGGAACAAAGACCAATTTATTGAATACACAAACTTTAATGGAATCGAAAGGTCAGACGAAGTCTACACTCTCGTCGCAACCAAGTTAAAGAATGCAGATCATCCGATTTTGACGCGGCCAGTCCTTATTAAACAATTATTGGAGGTCTTTGGTGATAAAAATAATGTCGAAGATTTAATCACTAAGTTGGAATCAGCCGCAAATTACTTCCCTGCTTTTATTAATGTTATCATAGAACGAGAGGCCAATTATAAGTGGATTGATACATCAGGAGAACCATTTAAGCCAATTTTGACGGTAGAGCAACATTATCAGCTTTTGTCACTTCTGGCTGAAGAAATGTGGATCAACAGTTCGGACTCATTAAAGGATTCTATCCTAGACCTGCTTAGTGAACTATTCGGTGATCAACATAAACTTTCCATTCAGAATTCGAGACAGGTTAAGGAGAGGATAAAACAACATGCACTAATTGTAAGATCTGATCCAAATAGTGCAACGTACAAATTTGACCATGAGGAATTTCGTGAATTCTTTCTTGGTATAGCGCTCGCCTATAAGATTGAAAATCGCAAGATTCTTGAATGCCGTGAATTGCTAAAAAAACAGCAGTTACCATCGCAGACCTTTGATTCCATTGCTGCAGAATTACGGACGTCCTCTTATCCGATAGTGGTGATCAAAGAAACCCTTGACGAAGTCATCAAGAACGAAGGCCAGACCTCATTTGTTCGTGAAAACGTGGGTAGTATTCTTATACGTATCCTTTCCAACACTGAAACTTCACATTTAACTATTAATAATTACGAGTTCTCATCTAATTTATTTTTGACTACTAAACTTGATAGCCTCACCTTCGAGAGATGTCACTTTCAAAATACTGCATTGCACGATTCTCAACTTTCCAATTGCACATTTGTGAAGTGTATCTTTGACAGGCTTGAACTGAGCGACACCGTTATATTCAAAAACATTAAACTGAAGGATTGTGAAATTGCGTCCTTACACGACACAGATAAAGACCGAGCTTTCTATGATGATTTTTCGATAAAAAGGATTTTGGCAAATAAGGGCGCGGCGATAGAGGACGCAGGACTGACGATAACGATGCACAATATTGACTCAGTTGTTGAAGACGAAGATTTAGAGTTGACTGAAAAGGCCCTAAGAAGATTTGTGAGGTCCAATAATCCGATCAACGATAATATATTCAGGCTTAGACTTGGAGGAAAGGCTGAGCGCTTTTTTAAGGATATCTTACCGGAGCTCTTGAGACGGAAGGTTCTTATCGAAGTCGACTATATTGGCGCAGGACAAAAACGACGTTTTAAATTAGGTGTATCATTCAGCAAAATTGACAAGGCTTTAACATCGAGCCAAGGCAAATTACAAGGTTTCCTAAATCAGTTCTAGAAAGTCAATACTTCGTTTTGGAAATGGGTACAGGTTGGGAATGCGTATTTCGAGGCAACGTTACCTCAGTTAAATAGCAAAGTTAACCACCTTTTCAGCGCGGTAAAGTTTACCAGTTGCAGCACAATTCTGACAACTGTTACAAATATTTTGAAGAGTTTAGTGTGACATTCCGGCTCAACGTTTACCACTTCTTCCGCTGAAAAGTACCATTGAGAGGCGTTGATAATTCTCTGCATATAAGTGGATGGTGCTTATAAAATGGACGATTTTCTGCGATTGATGGGTGATATCCAATAATCTTTAACCAACATCGCATTAATTATCACTGCGGTTTCGAAGCGCTCTAAGGAGCTTGTTTTCTACCTCTGAAGCTATAGGCGTTGCCATATCTTTTCGCGTCCATCCTATGAGCTTTGTCGTGTTCATTCTGATTTCTGAAGACATATAGATTGGCAGGAGAATTATTCTTTTTGTTACGGTCTTTATGATGAACCACTTCTCCGTCATTCAATTTTCTTCCCAGCTTCTTTTCCGCAACCCATCGATGTACGGGTGTATTACTACCCTTGAATCTTTGGTAGCCTTTTTTGTCGGAATACGTTTTTTTCTTTGAAAAGAGTCCCATAGGTAATTGTGTTAGATTTTCCCTCAAAATACTAATTGGGATAGATAAATCGCGTGCAGATAAACAGCTTTTTATTTGGCGTGACACAAGTTGTCACAGGCGCTTACATTCTTTGGCTACTTGAAAATTTATTTGTATTGCGGCAAAGTTGTACGGACTACAAAGCTGTTAAGCACGATATGCAATGTGCAGCCCAAGAAACTAGTTGCCAAGTACATTCAGAAATGTCAATTGCGAGGGCTCATTGTTTAAAGACAATTTTTTGGTAGATAACTTCCCTAATCGGACCTCTTATGTGATAGCTTTTCTAGCGCAATCGGTTCATATTTGGCTACTCTCAATATATAGCGTCATAAGTGCCGATTATCGGACTGGAAACTTTTAAATACGCCGTAGTCATGTCCATTGTGATGCTGGTATCATATGGAAAATTGTGCCAGCTTGTAATGTCCAACATCAACTTATGCGGTGCCCTCGAATTATCGGCAAGGAGGTATCCAAAAGGCTGGAAATTTATCTCACACCAATTTTGCGTCCCAAATTCTAAATCAACGGCATCGGTCACGGACATGTATCCAAACATTCGCTTTATTGGTGAAGCATTTGAGTAAATGAACAGCTTATAACGATCGGGAAAGTCAATTGAAATCTTATCGAGGATGAAGTCAGTCAACTTCTTGTCTGATCTTAAAATTCCAGACTTGTCGGCCGACATGAACATGGTCATTATCTGTTTGTAGACATTGAGTGCTTTTATGGTATATACGCCTGAAACTTGTGGTAGTTGGGATGCGCTCGCTGCGTTGGTCAATATTTCCATTCCTTGGTGAGCAAAATCCTTGAAGGAACTACCATACCAGGATCCCGTATTCCTATTGCATGATTCGCACAAGGTGTTCGATCCAAACCCTTTGTTGCTCTTTCCTTTTTTTCCGTATAAACGGCTAGCGCTATCTGTAAGGTGTTCACTAGTCTGAATCAGTATCGGCTTGTCATTAAAAGCGGACTGAGGAGGCACGTGTTCAAATGATAGTTTTGCAAGATTTCCGCACAACGCACAAATTCCATCCATTAGATACCTGGGTTAGCTTTCACAACAACAAAACGAAAACACAAAGTTCAGAACGAACCGGTTCGATAAAACGTCTGTCCGCAATGTTCAACGAAATTTATTTTTGGACTGAGCGCCGAGCGCGCCTATTTCAGCGGCGACTGCGAGCGTTAATCTTTGACATGTTAGCGCATTTTTAGCCCGAATATTTCGATAGCTAATTTAGGTTCTATTTTTCCCCCGGCGATGATTGCCTTGAAAAGTTCTGCAAGGTGGTTAATTGCCAACCTAGTTTGGAGATCAGAAGAGACGGTGCTAAGATTCGCGAGGTTGTTCAGGAGGCTCTCAATAGAAGATTGCTTTTGGATCTTTTTGATTCGTTTATCAACTGCATTTCGAAATTCCACAACGGCGGCGATCAATGGTTCCTCGGCATAAATATTTGTTAAGTGCGCGGCAGTCACCTCAATTATCTCAAGGATATCGCCGTCGCTATCTAACGTTTCCGCTATTATTTCCTGCAGGGCCGCGTTCGTCATGGTCGCAAAGGCGCCGGAGGCAATTTTACTGTGCAGTAGGTCAATGAAGCTGCTGCGCATTTTGTATTCCAAAAGCGTAAACGCATAATATGAAAAATTAGCAGAGCTAGACACCGTCGCGGTTAATTCACCCAAGTAGCCTCGCATACCAGGTTCATGGCTTAGCTCATGGTACACCGTCTGTAGGTCGATTGGTTTTAATGGATACAACTTCTCAAATACACTGAAAATAAGCTGGTGATCCATAAAATGTCCGCTAATGAAGTCGGGCTTGCTGAAATTCCGATGCGTTAATATGTCGGCTACACGGCAATAACTATTTTCCAAAAGGCATGCTCCAAGTATGATTTTCTCCAGATTAAGAAGTTCGTTGTCCATGGCTTACTTTGTTCTGATGTGCTTATTCACTTTTTCCCCTGTAAAGCAGCATTTTTCACCATGGGAGACCATTTTAGGTCGGAACAAAATCGACACACAGCGCAACATTTGCTTTGAAATCATACTTGCTTGGTTGTTTTGCTGCGACGTTAATTGTTCCGCAACCGATACATTTCCCGTTCCGCTTAAAGGCGGAATTCCATAATAACTTCGTAGCAAATGTTCCATTTTGTTCCGAACCAGTTCCGAGTGTAAAGTACTGATATTCAATAGTTAATGAACGGATTCTGCCGGGTTTTAGCGGAACATTATTAATTCGTGTTGGCTCCGAAAATACGCGGGTATTGAACGATCCACGCTTTGATCTGGCGTTGAGCACGCACCTTATGCTTCGGTTCGCGTCCGCCATATAACATTTCGCCGATATCGGATGCGCTCTTTCCCTTTTTAAACATGTACGCTGTCGCCAGTACGGCAGACGGAGCTACCAAATCTTTTTGCACAATTTCGTAAACCTCAATAGCACTATTATAAAAATAATCGGTGAGCTCAAGGCTTCGCGTCATAGTGTCGCCAGATATCCACTCAATTTTTTGGAATGAAACATTATGAATATAACCGACGTCAAATGTTCGGTCCGCTAGATGAAGTATCGCGGCAAATCGATAGGCATATTCCGAGATTTTACCATAGATTCCGGCTTGGCAATTCATTTCCGTTTTGTTTGCAATTCTATTAATGGCAGTGATTTTTTTTGTTCTCCAAGCGGAAAGGATATTGATAGCTTCAGGCGAAAGTTTACATATCTTAGAATCGGCTTCGGGATCGTCGACCGGGAGGTCTTTGTACAGACGAACCAGTGACAGATTGTGAAGATCCAACAGTTGAGGCGACATCTCAAAATTGATTTCTCTGGTAGCAATTTTATCGATTTCAGGTAATGCAAATAACATCCTGTATGCGAATCCTGTTGTGCCTCGATCTTTTGTAAACAGCTTAGGAAGAAGTGCGTATTGCAATTTCCCAATTACATTCAAAAATGGTTTTTGAACCACAAATTTTTGTTTATTAGAGCGAATACCTGAATAGTTCACACAATTCCAGGAACTGATCCAAACTTGTTCATCAATGCCTTCTTTCGTCGATAGTTGATTCATTCCATTTATCCATTCCGAAAGCTCATCGTGCATCTTGCAAATCCCCTTGGGATTATCCGGCAAAACAAATCGAAACAAGGTGGGCATGTGACTATCTCGGGTTATTACTGTCTGTAACTTTTCTTTTTTGAGGTCTTCTAGCTTTAATGCATCCGTTTTATGGTGCCAATGCTTGTCAAATTCATTTTGGATTTTTTGCAGCGGCTCGTAAATCTTTGATAGCGCCGTGGTGCTTCCGGAACTGCTGATACCGACCAGACAGGCCCACACAGGAAGAAAAATAAAATCTCTAGTTCCAGTTTCAACTTTGTACGCAGTTCCAATCGCCGTACTGTAAGCGCTCAGTAGTGAGAGGCCAACATATGAGGGAGGAAGATCGTAGGATTTACAAAGCGCTTCGAGAAATCCTTTTATCTTATTGTTAAAGACATGGAGGGGAAACGTAAGACAACGTTCTCTTCTACTGATTTCATTAAGAAGGTCACTCGTGGATGATGTAGCAAGGCCATTCCCTTTTTGAAGAAAATTTTTAAAACTTGACATGGCTGCTACGGTTTGGGGAAAGCAGCTATGGGGACATTAAATGTTCCCTTGATCTTGCGAATAAAATACTCAGCGTCTTGATCGATCGAGTTGAATCGACCGTTGCTACAGACCGAGCAATTGTTTAAGTTTGTCATAGGAATTTTAGATTATTGTTTATGGATCCCGGCGCCAACTGGGATCTTTTTTTTACAGCGAGGAGAATGAGGCCAGACGAGCAACGCGTACAAGATGGAGGCCAGCAATGAGGCTGGAGGAGAAACGCGTACGAGAAGTAGGCCAGCGAAAGGAATGAGCGCAGACGAGCAACCGGTACGAGTGGTAAGTCAGCGAGGAGAATGAGGCCAGACGAGCAACGCGTACGAGAAGTAGGCCAGCGTGGAGAATGAGGGCCGACGAGCAACTGGTACGAGATGTTAGCCAACAAGGAGATTGAGGGCCGACGAGCAACCGGTACGAGATGTTGGCCAACAAGGAGAATGAGGGCAGACGAGCAACGCGTACGAGTGGGCCAGCGCGGCGAATGAGGACAAACGAGCAACACGTACGAGATGTAGGCCAACGATGCCTAACACGGTGTTTCTGCCAAACGTCCGAATATAAGTCCGCAAAAACGAGGTCAAACGAGCAACGCGTAGGAGCAGTAGGCCAGCGTGGAGAATGATGGCCGAC
>JANNPM010000352.1:0-3278 GCA_031400145.1 Chryseolinea sp.
GGAACGAGGCAGGCAGGCACGGACATTAATTTTGGATACGCCTTTCCCGCCGGAGTTAGAAGAGGCAATTACCAACAGCTACGTGCAGTTGTCTGAACGGTATGGGGTCAAGGTGGAAATGTGCGAAACACTCACCGGGGACGACTTGCAAGCCTGCCTCAGCCGTTACAGTGGGGTAGACGTGGCAGTGCGTTCCAGCGCCACAGCGGAAGATTTACCTGATGCTAGCTTTGCCGGACAACAAGAAACCTATCTCAACATCAATGGCATTGATGGCGTTCTAGAAGCCTGCCACCAATGCTTCGCGTCACTATTTACCGATCGCGCCATCTCCTACCGTACTATCAAAAACTTCGATCACTTAGACGTTGCTCTTGCGGTGGGAGTGCA
The DNA here is from genome assembly GCA_031400145.1 of Chryseolinea sp. Classification (GTDB taxonomy): domain Bacteria; phylum Bacteroidota; class Bacteroidia; order Cytophagales; family Cyclobacteriaceae; genus Chryseolinea. The sequence continues at coordinate 391 of JANNPM010000352.1, forward strand.
GAAGATGGTACGCTCCGACCTTGCCTCTTCGGGTGTGATGTTTTCAATCGACACTGAAACTGGCTTTAAGAATGCGGCATTAGTCACGGCGGCATACGGGTTGGGTGAAAGCGTCGTGCAAGGTGTGGTCAACCCTGACGAGTATATTGTCTTCACTCAGCCATTCTCCGGTATACTTTTCAAGGAGACTTTGGTTACCGGCAAATGCATCCACCAGTTTTAGTTGAAATCCTTGTTGTCCCAACTGTAAAGTTTCATGTTGGGAATGAATGTCCATCAGCAAATTTCCCAGTCGCTTCATGACATCAACCGTTACAGGCGTGTCGTTGATGAAAGCGCGTGATTTCCCGCCCGGAATTAACTCGCGTCGTATCACCGTAGTATCGTCGTAATCCAGGTCTTCGGACATGAAAATGCTTTTCAATTTGTAGTCGCCGATACTGAAGGAGCCTTCAATAACACACTTTTGGGTGTCGTCCCAAAGCACCTTGCTGTCAGCGCGGTTGCCCATCAGCAACCCCATTGCACCCAGCAGGATGGATTTTCCTGCACCGGTCTCGCCTGTAATAACGTTGAGTTTTCCCGAGAGCTGCAGGGCAAGCTCCTTTATGAGGGCGTAGTTTTTTATGGTAAGATGTGTGAGCATTTCACAGGACGGTATCCAGGTAAATTTCGGTTATATCGGCCAGCGGATATCGTCGTCCTTTTAATCTCATATTCACCAAAAGAATTTCAGTTTCTGTCACTTCTTTTAATACACCGAACATTGCCGTGCTGTCGGAGAGAACAATATTAATTTTTTTGCCCAGAAAATTCCCGATGCTGTTTTGTATTTGGATCCGGTCGCTCATCCGAAGTTGTTTTGTGCCCATGGTCACGGCGTTTTGGTTAAGGTGGTTTGGGCTAGCTGTGTTGGTGTCAGTTCTGGATCACCTTATCATAGGCACTTCGGTTCGACGGATCTATGGCAGTGATGATGTCATAAGCTTCACGCCGGATTTGAATATTGCCCGCTGAAAATATGTTGGCGAGCTCCTTGCTTTTAGCGTCGAAGAAACTAACGACGATGATTGAGGTGGGGTTTACGTCGCGCACCTTTTTGACATCACGCAGACCGCGAAGGATAATATCCCTGCTTTTGTCAGGATCTGTCTCGAACGTATCCAAGCCAAGCCGGTGATAAGCATAGAACGCCTTGCGCATATCGGTCATCTGACCGTTGTTATAATTCTCCACAATCCAGTATCGGCTCCGGTTGCTATTGAGCGGTTGCCATCCTGCCCTGTTCGACTGTTGGGCGTTGTTTACCACGGCGAGCGCGCGCTGAAAGTAAGGCGATCCCCCAAGTTCACTAAATGAATCCGCATCTACGCCAATGATCATGTAGGCATACAAGGCGAGCATGGAGCTAAGATTGGTGGTGTACGTATTGTCATTGTATTCTAACGGGAGAGATTCAATATATTCAAATTCAAAGTCGCGGTCGGCGAAGTTGAAAGTAAGGCTGGAATAATTAGTGTTATAAACAGGCCTGGCGGCCTGGACCTGTACTGATGCGGAAAAATTTCCAATGGAGGGCATCTTTGTAATGGTGATCAGCATGTTGCAGTTGATCTTCTCATGATTCTTGTATGCCTCTCCGGACCATTTCCGCGAATTCATGAACTGCTCTATTGAAGTCTTCATGTCGCGAAAGATGCCGGGGTCAGAAGTCGTGATCTGTGTGGAGTTTATAGTCACGGTGCAATTGAGCTCCTGTGCCCGGACGCTGATGCCCAGGAAAAGTAGAAAAAGGAACAATGTATAGCTTCTTTGCATGCTAAATATTACGAGCCGTTGCGTTGTCAGCGTCTAGAGCTTTGTCGGCGCTTGATATCGTTTCGAGTATCATATCGACAATATCCTTCGCCACTTTATCCTTGTACCTGAGGGTAAAGCTCCGGGCTTCCCGCGCACGATTAACGATGGTAACCTTGTTCGTATCGTGGCCGAAGCCGGCTCCCTTGTCATTAAGCGAATTCAGCACGATAAGGTCAAAGTTTTTTGACTCCAGCTTCTTCATCGCATTGGAAAGCTCATCCTCTGTTTCAAGGGCAAAGCCTACAATGATCTGGCCGTTGTGCTTTAATTTCCCAAGCGATGCGGCGATGTCCTGAGTCCTTGTCAACTCAAGAGTAAGCCTGTCATCGCTCTTTTTTATTTTTTGCCTAGCCACCGTAAGCGGTCTATAATCGGCAACCGCTGCTGCCAGTACGGTGATATCGGCACCGTCAAATAATGCCTTACATGCGTCAAACATTTCCGACGCTGACGTAACACGTTTAACAGAGATACCCGGATGACTGGTATGCTGATGTGTCGGCCCACAGACAAGATGTACCAGCGCGCCATTGCTGGCAAGTTCTTCAGCGATGGCGAATCCCATCTTTCCGCTCGAATGATTTCCAATAAAGCGGACCGGGTCGATCGCTTCGTACGTCGGCCCTGCTGTGACCAGTACGGTTTTGCCAGTGAGCGGCAGGCTATATGAAAAGAACGCGCGAAGTTTGGCAATCATGTCTTCGGGTTCGGCCATTCTGCCGTTGCCAATCAGGCCACTGGCTAATTCACCATATCCGGACTCGATGATATGGTTTCCAAAACCCAGGATACGTTCGAGATTGTCTTTGGTTGATTGATGCTGCAGCATGTCAACATCCATTGCAGGAGCCAGAAACACGGGGCATCTTGCCGAGAGATAAACTGCGAGCAACAGGTTGTCGCAGATACCATTGGCCATCTTGGCAATGGTGTTGGCGGTCGCCGGCGCAATCACGATAGCATCCGCTTTCAAGCCGAGATTTACGTGGCTAGTCCACTCGCCGGTGTCAGGCGCAGAAAACGCTGTG
>JANNPM010000353.1:0-3329 GCA_031400145.1 Chryseolinea sp.
CGGCACAGCTCGTTGAACCATTTGACTTGTTCATCCGACGCGCCGGGAATGAAGCGCGAGGTGAACACCTGGCGGAAGGCGGGGTTGTCCTGTGCCCACCCGACGCGGATCACGTCCATCACCGCGCGGTACATCCGATCCTGGTCCGGGTCTCCGCGCCGCAACGAGCCTCGCGCGTAGGCGCCGTACAGCACGAGCCGGGATACCCGCTCGGGATGTCGAACTGCGTACGCGATGCAGATGCTCGCGCCCTGCGACATGCCCAGCAATGCGAACGGCTCACCAATTTCGGCGGCCTCGATCACGGCTTCCAGATCCGCGAGCCGCCGATCGAACGACAGGTCGTCGACATTCCAGTCGCTCATGCCGCAGCCGCGCTCGTCGTAGCGAACGAAGCGAAAGCGCTCGCCGAAAAACCGCAGCCAATGGCTCCAGATTGGGCTTTCCCAGTCGTACTCGAGGTGCGTCAGCCAGTTGGACGCCTTGACCAGCACCGGACCGGTCCCGGTTTCGGTCCAGGCCAGCTTCACGCGATCAGAGGAGTTTTCGAACCCACTCAAATGCGAAAGTTCTTCTTCGTGCAAGGTCTTTTCGCCCCTGATACCATACATGATTTGAAATTTATCCTGCTTAGATTGGAGAATGCCTTTAATGAATGAAATAAACCGGCGTGCCGAATCATGATGTCCCATATCCATGAGAGTGTCAATGGACATAGAGGCGTCTCGAAGCCAGCAAAATCGGTAATCCCAATTCCTGACTTCACCGATCGTTTCAGGAATACTGGTAGTTAAAGCTGCCAAAACTGCCCCCGTAGGGTGATATGACATCATTTTTAATATCAATACACTGCGTGTAATGATTTCGTTGTACGTTTTGTATTTTTTAGTACGGTTTACTAGATTGAGCCAATATATTTTTGTGCGATTGTATTCAAGACTGACCCGTTCAATATTAATAGTAATCAACTTTTGGTTGCTGGATAAGAGCAAAAACTGATCATTTTCAAGTGTAATTTCTTTCTTTCCGATAATCGAAGCGAATTTAATGCTTGAATAGAGGTAAATGCAATCCAAGGGATCGATGATCGAACTGGTCTTGATATAATTCCTGCTAATATGATGAACGGCCTCCATCTTGGCATAATTCATCCTTGGATTATAATTTACCTTAAAAACGGGCTTGCCGGAAAGTAATCTGATGTAACGGTATATTTCAGGAGGAAGATAATAATTGGGTTCTACAAGGCTGTAACGGGGCATAAAATCCAAAACTTCAAAACTCCCCTCATCAGCTGTGAATAGGGTACAAAGTATATTGGTATTCTGGACATATTTTTGAGTGATTGAATAATTGTCGGAAACTTCAAAGCTAAATTCACCCCCTTTTTCAACATCCAAAATTCGAGTAAAGATGGATGGTGAATCAAAATCAGGGAAACAAAACCAATCAATGCTGCCCTTTTCCGATATCAGCGCTGCACTTCTGCAATTTCCAACAACACCATAATTCAAATTTTGCATGGCTTCCTACTTCTAAGTTAATCCATTAAAAATAAGCAATTAATAGATATTTATGGGTGAATCAATGTTAATTCTTATTATGGAACTGTTTCTACTTATATTTATTGTTTTAAAATTAGGAATCCATAAAGCTTTAATCGTAAGTTCGATCTAAGCCTAAATCAATCAAGTACATTCATGAAAAAGATTTTATTCACAAGCAAAACTAGTGTCGTGTTACCATTGTATTGACGCTCCTGATTTCAGGAATCTTGATCGGACTTTCATTGCTGACTAAAACTTTCCACTTACTACACTTACTACGGTACTATTTGAAAAAACGGCATATTTTGATTAAATATTTACGCACATTTATTCATTTTCGGAATTATAATACTTTTTTCTGTCTTTTGACCTATAAACTATTTCAGACAGGGCTTCTAAATTACCCATACAATGAAAATAGCATATTTTCAAATAGTACTGTAGTAAGTGTAGTAAGTGAAAAGTGAAAGCAATGGGCATTTCACAGTCATATTTTAGAATGAATCCAGCATTTTGTCTGTTAACTAAAAGAGAAATCCATTAAAGAATCTGGCAGTACTTTTATCTCAAACGAAAGGTTGTACTGGCAGCATGCCTGGAGGTAAGATGTACTGAAAATCGGTCAGTCAAGGTTTTGAAACACTCTGCAGCTATTTCGGGTCGATTGTTTTCTCCGGAGAGGTGGCTCAAAAATACATGAACTAATTCAGGACCTGCATGATCGCGAATCAAGGCGAATGCCTGATCGTTTGATAAATGTCCAACTGCTGAAGCTACCCTGTTTTTCAAATGATAGGGGTAGATGCCATCCCAAAGCATTTTCTCATCGTAATTGGTTTCTATAAACAGCGCATGACATTGGTGCAGGTGATGGATAACCCTTGCACAGGCTTCGCCAATGTCGGTAAAAACTCCAATGTGCCAACCATCGTGTTCAATCCTGAATGAACAGGGTTCCGTTGCATCGTGGTTCTTGAGAAACGGATGGATGGTGATAGACCCTAATTTTATTGCTTTATCGGGTGTGAACAGTTGAATTAACTGGGGCTGTTCTCCAGATTTTAATGAATCAAGCGTTCCCTGAGTAAACCATGCCGGAACTCCAAGCCGTTTGCTCAGTACCCGAACTCCATGAACATGATCGCTGTGCTCGTGTGAAATAAATATGCCCCGCACTTTGGACGATTGCAATCCTGCTTCTTCCATCCGAAGCAGAATTTTCTTGGTCGAAACGCCTGCATCTATCAATACTGCGTCGTGTTCATTACCAATATAATAGCAATTCCCGTTACTCCCCGAAGCCAATGCGCAAATTTCAATCATTTAAAGAGTTTAATATTTAAAGTGTAAGCGTTCAAAGTTACGATAGAATATGGTTTGAAGCATAGTTGAAATGAAAATTAGGTGCGGCAGTTTTAACCTTAAAAGTTAAACCATAAACTTTGAACTATTTTTACACCTCCAACAATTCAAGTACCTGTTCAGGTTTAATTTCATTGCCTTTAATAATATACCGGGCTTTTTCATAAAAGGGGCGTCGTTTTAGCATCATCTCATCAATGAAATGATGCAGGTCTTCAGGCGATTTTCCTTTAATGATAGGTCGTTCTATTTTTGCATGAATCAATCGGTTAACGAGTGATGCAGTATCCACATCCAGAAAAATACAGAAGCCGGTATTATTATTCATTACCGACATGTTGTCGAAAAAGCAGGGAGCGCCGCCGCCTGTGGCTACAATTACATCATCGAAAGCTGAAACTTCATGCAAAACATTTTGTT
>JANNPM010000379.1:0-8942 GCA_031400145.1 Chryseolinea sp.
TCAGAGGGCTCTTCGGGTTGCCTCTACAAAATTGTATTTTAATGCCTATGGCCCAACAGAGTGTGCCGTTTGCGCATCTACCTATTGCGTTACTTCCGATGATCGCCATCGTATTTCAATTCCAATAGGTCAACCAATTGCCAATCTATCAATCCATATTCTAGATGAGCAACTTCAACATGTTCCGATTGGAGCAAAGGGGATTATTTACATCTCGGGTGTAGGGGTTGGAAGAGGTTACCTCTATAATGAAGTGCTTACAAAACAACGGTTTATTTCAGATCCCTTCATCACCGGTAATAGAATGTATAACACAGGAGATTTGGGTCGCTGGCTTGTTGATGGTAATATCGAATTCATCGGAAGAGTTGACAGTCAAGTGAAGATCCGAGGGTTTCGTATTGAACTGGGCGACATTGAAGCAAACTTACTTAGCAGTTCATCAGAGATTGAACAGGTTTTGGCCGAAGCGAAAGAGATCCGAGGTGAAATGGCAATTGTGGCCTATTATATCGCGCGACGAACGTTGCGTCCGGCTGAATTGAGAAATCATCTTCAGAAGAGACTTCCGGACTACATGATGCCTGCTTTTTTTAAGCAACTTGATAGTTTCCCAATTACACCCAATGGAAAAGTTGACAGGAAAGCATTAAAAATGATGACTGACGAGTTCATCATTCAACATGAATATGTTGCACCAAGAAATACTCTTGAGAAAAAAATGGCTACCATCTGGAAAGAGATTTTGCGTGTTGATCAGATAGGTATTTACAATAATTTTTTCGAACTGGGAGGGCATAGTCTAAAGGTTCTAAAACTCGTAAATAGATTGAATCGTGATCAGGACCTTGGACTTACTGTCAGGAATGTTTTCGAGAATCCTACAATTGCCGAACTAGTATTGCAAAGTAACGCCCATGCTCAGTGTTCGATACCACTTACCGACATCCAAGAAAGTTATCCTGTCACGTGTTCCCAAAATCATCTTTGGCTGCTTAGTCAATACAAGGGAGGAAGTGCGGCATACAATATTTCGACCGTCTTGAAGTTTGACGGTGAATTTAATATTGAGGCATTTCAAAAAGCAGTCACGCTATTAGTCAGCCGCCACGAAAGCTTGCGAACATCCTTCGAAACAGATAGTGTCGGGAATCTACGGCAGTATATCGCTCCAGCGAATTCGGTCCAATGTTATGTCCAGGTGCATGATGGAAAAAACAAACCGATGGATATTGATTCAATTATAGAAAACCACTTGAATCATTGCTTCGACTTCTCAGTTGCTCCATTACTTAGAATAGCAGTCGTTATTAAGGAGGTCCGCAAGCACCTGTTGCTGTTCAATTTGCACCACATTGTCGGCGACGGGTGGTCGATGGAAATACTATCGCGCGAGGTTATTCAAGCATATAATGCAATTGTGAGCAATGTACCGGTTCAGTCTTCCATGTTGCGGATTCAGTATAAGGATTTTGCCACATGGCGATTAGGAGCATTATCTGACGACCAGCTTCACCGGTCGAAATCGTATTGGCTTGACCAATTTCAAGGAAATTTACCAGTGCTCGAATTACTCGATACCTCTACCCGTCCGAGAATCAAGACATTTAATGGAGCACAGATACAGCATAATTTTTCAAAGGATTTTACAGATCGTTTAAATGAATTTACACGCTGCCGGCACACTTCATTGTTTACAGGTCTCATGGCCGGTTTCAATGGGCTTTTTTACAGATATACGGGTCAAACAGATATTATTTTGGGTACGCCTGTCGCAGGACGAGATCATGCTGATTTTGAGAATCAGATCGGTCTTTATTTAAATACCCTAGCCATCCGGACGAAGTTTGATGGAACCGACACCTTTGAAAAACTACTGCAAACACAGAAGGAAGTTCTAATGTCAGGCTTCGAACATCAGTCGTATCCGTTCGACCTTCTCGTAGAACAACTGCAGGTGATTCGCGATACCTCCCGTTCCGCATTGTTTGATATAATGGTGATTCTCCAAAATCAACAAGATGTCTTTGATATCGCAGAAGAGTTTCAAGGTTTCGAAGTTTCGACATATGCCGTGAACAAAACCAAAAGTCAGTTTGATCTCAGCTTTTCATTTACGGAGCTTCCATCTGGCCTTGAGGTGATGATTGATTATAACACGGACATTTATTCTGCGGAAGTTGTTAAAAGGCTGATAATGCACTTTGAACGTTTTGTTGAATATGCAATTTCACATGAACATGAAAGTATCGCAGCACTCGAATATGTGTTACCGAAAGAAAGGGAACTATTGCTTGAGAATTTTAATAATACGTCAAAAAATTATCCTCCGCATAAAAGTCTGATCGATCTTGTAAATGAACAAACGATTCGGACTCCAGATGCAATTGCGCTATTGTGTGACGGAAGAGCACTAACCTATATAGAGTTGCAACGAACGTCAGACCATCTTGCGAAATTCCTGATAGTGAACTATGGCGTTTGTGCAACTGATTTTGTGGCGTTGAAACTGGAACGTACGGAATGGCTGGTTATTGCTATTCTAGCTATTCTGAAAACAGGTGCTGCCTATGTGCCCATTGATCTTAATTATCCACCTGAAAGAATCGCCTTTATTGAAACCGATAGTGCGTGCAAACTGACCATAACCGAGCAAATCTTAGATGATTTCAGGGAAATGTTAGTAGCTAATGAGTTGCTTCATGATATAAAAATCTCTTCAGAATCAATCGCTTATGTCATTTATACATCGGGATCTACCGGAAAGCCGAAGGGAGTAATATTAACGCATAGCAACGCGGTTTCATTCCTGCATTGGTGTGCTGAAGAGTTCGCGGCCACTGATTTTGATATTATGTATGCTGCGACTTCGCAATGTTTTGATTTGTCTGTGTTCGAGATGTTTTATCCGCTGACTATTGGTAAAACAGTTCGTATAATCAACAGTGGATTGTCTATACCGAATAGCCTTCCAGATGATAAGAAGGTATTCATCAATACAGTACCGTCAGTTGTTGACAATATGTTAGAGCGGAATACACCATTGAATAACGTGGTGGCAATTAATATGGCTGGAGAACCAATACCCATTTCGCTTAGCAATGAACTAATGAAACATAACCTTGCGGTTAGAAACCTGTATGGACCATCAGAGGACACAACATACAGTACTTGTTATTTGATTAATAAGATTCACGATCAGTCGTTGCCTATCGGTAAGCCGATCGCAAATTCGAAATTTTTTATATTGTCAGAAGCACTTGCCCTTCAAGGGATTGGCGTTCCAGGAGAAATTTGCATTTCAGGCGCCGGATTGTCGAAAGGATATTTGAATAGGCCTGAATTAACAAAGGAAAAGTTTGTGAATAATCCATACCAGCCTGGCACATTGATGTATCGGACAGGTGATTTGGGCTGGTGGAATTCTGATGGGGTTCTTGGTTTTATCGGCCGTAAGGATGATCAGGTCAAGATACGCGGCTATCGTATTGAACTCGGTGAGGTTGAGCATGCTTTGCAAGAAATTGACTTCATTACAAATGCAGTTGTTTTGGTGAAGCTAGTACAGGGTGAGAAGAGCATCGTTGCATATGTAAAGGGATTTAATATTGATATCGATGCTGTCCGTAAATTCTTATTTGATAAGCTGCCAGCGTATATGGTTCCAGCTTATTATTTCATTCTCGAGACCATACCAGTCACTCCTAATGGGAAGGTGGACAAAAAAGCTCTCTTGCAAATGGAAACGTTTCAGCCTCGTGTTGAATCATATGTAGCCCCAACTACACCAACCGAGATAGGGTTAGTGTTGATCTGGAAAGATATTCTGCAAATCAACCAATTGGGGATCAACAATAACTTCTTTGAACTTGGTGGCAATAGCTTGAACATGTATAAAATGCTTAACCAGGTTAAGACAGAATTTGGAGTTGAGATAAAGTTCGAGATGTTTTTAATGCAACCTAGTATTGACTGTCTGGCGATTCACATTGACAATGTTAGATCAATGGAATGCCCGACTGAATCTGATGAAAAAGCTAAAATGATTATCTGAGATGAATGCAGCTTCGTTACTCAAACAAGTAAGAGAAAGTGGACTGGAAATTAAACTTTCCGGCGAAAATCTTGAATTGGCCTTTCTACATGAACATGTTGATCAGTCAGTCATTGACTTAGTGAAAGAAAACAAACAAGAGATACTGGCTTATCTTAAGAGCATATCAACAACAACGTTGGCGAGTATTCCACTTGCGCCGTACAAAGATACCTATGCAATTACCTCTACACAACTTCAATTATGGGTGTCGTGTCAACTGGATGCCATCAACAGCGCTTATAATCTTCCGGTTATACTGAAACTGGAAGGGGACTTGAATATAGCATTACTAAAAACAAGTTTTATTCGTCTGATTGAAAGACATGAAATATTGCGTAGCCAATTTTTAATTACCGCAATAGGAGAGGTTGGCCTGCGGGTGCGATCAACTGATGACGTGGTGTTGGATGTAAATGTCGCCCAGTTGCCTGAAGGCGAAACTCTGAAGCAACATGTTTCAAAATTGGTAGCAAAACCATTTGATCTACAGAAGGGTCCATTGCTAAGAGTCGATCTTATACAACACCATGACAACGAACATTACTTGTGTTTGAATATCCATCATATAATTAGTGACGCAGGCTCACTTGAAATATTGTTGAAGGAACTTGTGATAACTTACAATGAGAGTAAAATTTTGGGTGTAGTTCCATTACCACCACTAAAAGTTCAATTCAAAGATTACGCCGAATGGCGGCGAAACAAAGTGGGACTTCAGGTCCAGGAAAAATACTGGTTTGATAATTTCAAAGATGAAATTCCGGCGCTGAATCTGCCGACATATCAGCCACGCCCTTCCGTGAAGACATATAATGGTGCTGTACTGGTTCATGACTTTGATGGTCAAATTGTCCAGGATCTGCGTGCATTTTCTAACAAAAGTCAGGGTACTGTTTTTATGACACTGATGGCAGCATTGAATGGACTGTTGTTCAGCTACACTGGGCAATCTGATATCATACTGGGCGTTCCTGTATCGGGGCGCGATCATCCTGACCTTGAAAATCAAATTGGTTTATACATCAATACCTTGCCTATTCGTACGCGATTTGACACCACCGCCAATTTTAATGCGCTGTTTGCAATACAGAAAGATGTTTTATTGAAGGCCTATACGAATGGAGATTATCCATTGGGTGATCTTATTAATAACCTTAATCTCAAGCGGGATACAAGTCGTTCACCATTATTCGACGTATTGGTCACGCATCAGCAGAGTGCTTCGACACTCAGCTACCACCAGTCATTTATTGACCTGAAAACCTCAAACTATACCGACTACAACACAACGGTAAGCAAATATGACCTTACAATTAATTTTTTTGAAAGTCACGACGGCTTGAGCATATCCCTTGAATACAATACCGATCTCTTTCAGGAGCTTTTTATTTTGCGTTTTATCCAGAATTTAGAAGGCTTTCTAAAAAGTTGTATTAAGAATTCAACCATGTACATATGTAGGATTCCCTATTTGGAAAACAATCAACTAAACCAGCTTGCCTCATTTAACGAGACAGCATTGGATTATGATTCAATGGATTCAGTCATAACATTATTCAAAAGGCGCGTCCGCAATATTCCCAACAGAGTGGCTCTGCGATGTGAGAGTGATGTAATAACGTATAAGGATGTTGATTCTTTGTCAACTAGACTTGCGAATAATTTGATACGACATGGAGTTCAGCCTGGGGATATTGTTGGAATCTGCCATGAAAGGTCGATAGATATGGTTATTGCCATGTTGGGTGTTCTAAAATCGGGTGCCGGATATCTTCCACTTGATCCATTCTATCCGCTGGATCGACTTGACTATATTATTCAACACAGTGAGACAAAGCTTGTCGTTACAAGTGATGCTACGAAGAATCTTTTAGGAAAAGGTGTGAGAGCGATAAGCTTATCCGGTGAAATAAAAGATAAGAATGATGACGATTCGACCGTGCCAGCACTCTCTAGTTCATCGACGGCATACGTTATCTACACTTCGGGTTCCACAGGTAAGCCCAAGGGTGTACAGGTTTCGCATCGGAACTTGACCAACTTCATCTTCGCGATGAATGAAAAGTTTAACATTTCAGAGCAAGGCAATGTTTGGCTCGCAATGACAAGCATCAGTTTCGATATTTCCATATTAGAACTGCTCTGGACGCTTACCCGGGGAGATGAGGTTGTAATCCATCCTGAGAGACCAACAACCGTGACGCCGAAACCTTCGATTGATTTTAGCTTATTTTATTTTCCAACTGGCAATACGGATGCCAATAGTAAATACAACTTACTGCTGAAAGGGGCAGCCTTTGCGGATCAGAATGGATTTAAGGCTGTTTGGGTTCCAGAGCGACACTTTCATAGCTTCGGGGATCACTTCCCCAATCCATCGGTAGCTGCCGCTGCATTATCCACGATCACCAAATGTGTAAAGCTGAGGTCTGGAAGTGTCGTGCTACCCTTGCATGATCCGGTTCGCGTTGCAGAGGAATGGTCTATGGTCGACAACCTTTCGGGAGGAAGAGTCGAATTGTCGATCGCTTCAGGATGGCATCCGAACGACTTTGTTTTAGCCCCTGATGATTTTAACAACCGGCATCAGGTTATGCGCGATGGTATTAAAATGCTCAAGGATCTGTGGTGCGGGAAGTCAGTTTCTAGAAAGAATGGCGTGGGTAAGGAGTTCGAGTTTAAAATTCATCCCAGCCCAATTCAAAAAGAAATTCCCCTCTGGATTACCGCCGCTGGTTCCGTCGATACATTTAAATATGCGGGCAGTATCGGAGCAAACCTCCTCACACATTTACTTGGACAAAGTATTGACGACCTTGCAGAAAAAATCAAGGCTTACAGGCAGGCACGACAGGAAAACGGTTTTGAACCGAATACAGGATCGGTAGCGCTAATGTTACACACTTTTGTTCATGATAATGAAGCTTATGTTCGGAAAACGGTTGAGAAACCTTTTAAGGCGTATTTACGGAACTCGATAAACCTGCTAGAACCCATAGCCCAAGAAGAAGGCCTTGATGTTCAGCGTGATGTTGATGTTTTGGTCGAGATGAGTTATCTCCGATACTATTCCACTAGCAGTTTATTTGGAACGCCAGAATCTTGCATGGAGATTACCGGAAAAATATTTAACGCAGGTGTCAATGAAATAGGGTGCCTAATTGATTTTGGCATCGACGATGATACGGTTCTTTCTAACCTCTACCATCTCAATGTGTTGAAGGAACGTGTGACAAGGTACAAAGTGCAGTATGACTTTATGCTTGACCGGATGAATCGCATAAGCCCCGGAATCACAGCTTCCTTGATTCATAAGCATAATGTCACACACATTCAATCTACACCTTCGTTTTATGAAGAACTATTGCTAGAGGATTCTGGTAGGAAGGCGCTCGGGCAAATCACTACGCTTCTTGTCGGTGGAGAGGCATTGAGCAAATCGCTTGCAAAGAAATTGATTGACCTCAGAGGGAATCCTGTTCACAATATGTATGGGCCTACCGAGACCACGATCTGGTCATCGATGCAAACAATAAAAGATAACAATGGCATTACAATTGGAAAGCCCATTGCCAATACACAAATTTTCGTTCTTGATAAAACTGATCAATTGTGCCCTGTGGGTGTTCCAGGGGAGTTGTGTATTTCGGGTGACGGGGTTTCACTTGGCTACTTAAATAGTGAGGTCTTAACTGCAGAAAGATTTCTGATTGACCCTTTTGTTCCGCAACGAAGAATCTACAAGACAGGTGATATTGCACGATGGCTTGACAATGGTGAGTTAGAGTACCTAGGGAGACTAGATCGTCAGGTTAAAGTGCGTGGATATCGAATAGAGTTGAATGAAATTGAAAATGTCATATTAGAACTGCCAGCGATAACACAGTGCGTTGTATCTACGATCGTCGTGAATGGACAAATGTCCTTGGTGGCATACATTAAAACGTTGGATGAGGTGACCACCGGATATCTGAAGAACTTCCTTGGTCTTCGAGTTCCAGTGTACATGGTTCCTCAGTACATCATTTCACTTAAGGATTTTCCGGTTACACCAAACGGAAAAATCGATGTAAAGAGATTGCCGCATCCACACGAGGATTGCATGTTCGAAAAGAATCATACGGCACCCAGAAATGAAAAAGAGGAACAACTGGCCAAAATTTGGCAGAACTTTCTCAATATTTCAACGATCAGCATTGACGACAACTTTTTCGAAATAGGCGGCAACTCGATGAAGGCAGTGATGCTGGTCACAATAATTAATGCGGAGCTCAATCTGAATTTGAAAATTATTACATTTTTCCAGTATCCAACCATACGAATTCTTGCTGAAAACATCTACCAGAAAAAAAATGCTAACGAGCTACCCATTCAGCAGAATGACTTGGAGGGTGTTGATGAGGTTATGAATTTCATGAACAACATCTAGTGTTTGCTACAAAAATGTATTAGTGCAAAACAGCAGTATAAGCGTTTGGTAAAACGCACGCAAGATCGTATGGAACTTTTCGACTAAAGTTAACAACATTCAAACAACGATAAGGGTATTCAATAATGAAAAGAGACATAGCGATCATTGGAATGTCGGCACGTTTTCCGAAATCAAGAAACATAACTGAATTGTGGCAGAATCTTGTTGGAGGAAGAGAACTTATACATTTTTATTCTGACGAAGAACTGCTTCATAAAGGTGTTCCTTCTGAAAAACTAAAAGCGGAAAACTATGTTAAAGCCGCACCATTTATCGATGGTTTGAATGAATTCGATTATCCATTTTTTAATTATACACTGGAGGAGGCAATGGTGATGAGTCCTCAAACGCGATTGATGCACCAGCTGGTATGGG
>JANNPM010000446.1:0-6564 GCA_031400145.1 Chryseolinea sp.
CGAGGGCGAGCGCTTTCCGGGAGCCGTTGACACCTATTCCATCGAAGCCATGATGCAGGATGGTAAGGCCTTGCAAGCCGGAACTTCCCACTTTTTGGGTCAAAATTTCGCGAAGGCTTTCGATGTAAAGTTCGCGACCAAAGAAGGTAAACTCGAGCATGTTTGGGGCACTTCCTGGGGTGTAAGTACCCGCCTGATGGGCGCCTTGATAATGGCACATTCCGATGACCAGGGGCTCGTCTTGCCCCCTAAACTCGCACCAATCCACGTCGTCATCATTCCGATCTTCAGAAATGAGGATGAGCTAGGGAGGGTACGCGCGTCGACAGACAACATTGAAAGATCCCTTCGGAAACTTGGGCTAGCCGTAAAATTCGACGACCGGGATACTCAAACACCAGGATTCAAGTTCGCCGAATGGGAACTAAAGGGCGTACCCGTGCGACTGGCAATAGGACCGCGGGACCTCGAAAATGGTACCGTCGAAGTTGTCCGGCGGGATACACGTGAAAAACAGTTAATCAAGATCGGCGACGTGGCAACATTTATTCCTGATCTTTTGGACCAGATTCAGGATAACATCTTTCAACGCGCGTTGAAATTTCGCAATGAGATGATTACGCCGGTGGATAATTACGATGACTTTAAAAAGGTGCTCGACGACAAAGCAGGGTTTGTATTGGCACATTGGGATGGAACCGTAGAAACCGAAGGGGCGATAAAGGATGAAACAAAGGCGGCGATCAGGTGTATTCCGCTGGATTCAAAGGAAGAAGCGGGAAAGTGTATATTTTCAGGAAAGCCGTCCACTCGACGCGTGCTTTTCGCGCGCGCTTATTGAACGTCCGGTAGAAGTGATCAATTATTTGTATTTTTGACCGCACCGTGAATAAATGTTGATCTGGATTATTATCATTTCGCTGCTGCTGGTGGGCCTGGCGCTAACCATCGTAGAGCTTTTCTTTATTCCGGGAACGACCGTAGTCGGACTGCTGGGACTGATATTTTCCATCGCCGGAATCATAGTTAGCTACAACCAGTTGGGAGCCTCGACCGCGAGATATATTCTTGGAGGAATGCTGATTGTTTCAACGGTGGCGCTGGTGGTCAGCTTCCGGACGGGAGCATGGTCAAAATTCTCCCTGAAATCTTCTATCGACAGCAAAGTAAACGAGGGTATGCTTGCCACCATAAGCGTTGGAGATGAAGGCATTACCTTATCCAATCTTCGTCCTGTCGGAAAAGCAGAATTTAATCAAAAGGCTTATGAAGTGAAAACTACTGGAAGCTATATCGAAAGTGGAGGGAAAGTGAAAATTACCCAGATTGAATTACATCAAATTGTAGTAGAACCCTTAAAATAATAATCTAATGGATGGCGTTGCTTCGTTACTGATACTGGTCGTTGGCGGTATCGTTCTTTTTTTTGTATTCCTGTACTTCGTTCCCGTGAATCTTTGGATTACAGCCTTATTCTCCGGCGTAAAGGTGGGACTCTTTGAACTTGTTTTCATGAGGATACGGAAAGTGCCCCCACGCATTGTAGTCGATTCGTTGATCACGGCAACAAAGGCCGGGCTGCAGTTGTCATCTAATGAATTAGAGACCCATTATCTCGCCGGCGGCAATGTGCCGAACGTTATTCGTGCGCTGATATCGGCCGATAAGGCCAACATCAGCCTGAGCTTTAAACAGGCAACAGCTATTGATCTCGCAGGCCGTGACGTCTTTCAGGCTGTCCAGATCTCGGTGAACCCCAAAGTGATCACTACACCGAAAGTGGCAGCCGTAGCCGCTGACGGTATTCAGCTGATTGCAATCGCAAGGGTGACCGTACGCGCAAGCATTGCGCAACTGGTAGGTGGCGCGGGGGAGGACACAATCCTTGCACGTGTGGGAGAAGGCATCGTATCGTCAATCGGCTCTGCCAAATCGCATAAGGAAGTGCTTGAAAGTCCTGATAAAATATCAAAGCTGGTGTTGTCCCGCGGATTGGACGCAGGAACGGCTTTCGAAATACTTTCTATTGATATCGCTGATGTTGACGTCGGGGCTAACATCGGCGCTAAATTACAGATAGACCAGGCCTCAGCCGACTTGAAAGTGGCTGAAGCGCGGGCGGAAGAACGCCGCGCCATGGCAGTGGCGCTCGATCAGGAAATGAAAGCCAAGGCGCAGGAGGCAAGGGCAAAAGTAATCGAAGCAGAGGCGGAAATACCAAAGGCTATTGCTGCGGCCTTCATGAGCGGCAATCTGGGTATCATGGATTATTATAAGATGCAAAATGTACAGGCAGATACCGAAATGCGTCAGGCAATTTCTGGATCCGGGAAATCTACCACCGGCGCGGAGAAGAAGGACAAGTGAGAAGCTCCAAGCTTTAAACCTCAAAGCTTCAAGCCTGTGAATGGGGGGCTTACATAAGCGTTCACCATGCTTACACGTGCCTTTAGCTAAAAAGCGATCAAGCGGCGACATCGTTCCGGCCAGCAGTCACTGCTTGCAGCTCTAAAGTGACTTAAGCCACGCTGTCTTTTTTAAAGCCAGAAAGTAGTTATTAAAGGGATCATAGGTTATCTTATCATAGATAAGCGGAATTGTGCTTATCCCCTCTGCTGATATCACGCCATATTTATTGTCCCTGGCAACTACTACGTAGTTGTTGTTGAGTTTTTCCAGGATATGATATTTTGGATTGATCAGGATTTTACCATTTCGGTCCGCCAACCCCAACATTCCACCCTGCTTAAACAGCACGTTACCACCTTCCAGCACCTTGACCATTTCATAGCGGACAGGTAGTATGATCTTTCCGGTTTTGTCGATCAAACCCTGAAAAGCCTTTTGACGAACAATTGAGAATCCCTTATCGAAGGGTGTCACTTCATCGTAGACAGGCTGAATTGCGATCTTATCCTCCCGATTGATAAATCCCCATTTACCCAAAAGCTTGACGGCTGCCAGTGATTCGCTGAAAGGCTGAATGCCGCCGTAACGGTTCGCAATGCGGAGGCGACCCTGGGAATCGATAAATCCATACTGGCCGTTTTTCTTTATTCCCCTTAGCCCCTCCGCTTCAGGATAGATTCTTTCAGTTGACTCTGGTTGCATTCTGCGGGTCAAAATCACACCGTCAAGGTCGATCTCCCAAACGTGTCCGGACGGAAGATACTCTGTAAGGTTAGTGGGATTTGCTTCCACTTTGTTGTCAGTGAAATAAATCGTTGTTCCATCAAATGATTTCAGATACGTAGTCCTGGGGCTTATCTCCAGGAAACGATCCTCTGCAAGCAGCTTGACTCTGTTTGGACGCGGCGTAACTTTCCATTCCTCTTTAAGATTTATGATGCCGTATTGCTCTTTGAATTTAATGACGACATAGTCTTTAAGACACTGTATGATGGAGTCGTATGCACAAGCAATAACCGCCATGCCTGATGCGTCAATAGCTCCCCAAAAATTTCGGTTAACCACGGGAAAGATCTTGCCTGTAAATGGATGAATTTGATCGTAAGCTTTACTGTTGAGTACACGTCCCGTGGAGTCCAGCACGGTCCAGTTATTTTTGCCCCCCTTGATTTGATTGGTGATTACAAACTGTCGATCAACATACAATCGATCATACTGCGCGGGGATGACAATGGAACCATCGGTACGGGTGATTCCAAACTTTTTGTTTATTGAAAAGATTGCTTTTCCCTTTACGATATTGCCGAGCGTAGCGTATGAGTTCGCGCCCGTTGGCGTCAGCTTGTAATCCTCAAGATGAACTGTGCCGGCCGACACTACACAGAGAAGATTCTTTCCAATAGCACGGATCGAATCTGCCTGTTTCATTTGAAAAAGTTTATTCTGACCGTCCAGAAAATACCATTCGTCCAGCTGCCGGGTAAACACAGATCCATCGTTATCAATGCGAACCTCACGAAAGGCTGGTTGAAGCTTGATCTGACCATCCCCATCGATAAGACCTTGTTGGGCATTCTGGTATAGAATTGCGTAATTCTTCCTGAACACCGAAATACTATCGATAGTAAAACCCGTAACGGGCTTGCCGTCGTCTGTGAACAGCGCTATTTTCTGGTCAAAGTTCCTGACGGCATAGCTGTGCGCTCCAATCGCCGAAACGCGCAGGTATTGTTGAGGGATAAGCGTTTTGTTCTCAAGATCAACCAGACCGAACTTGAACTGATTGCCAATCTTTGTAAAGACAACCGCCCTGTTATTGGAAATGCTGACGCCATCATATTCGAACGGCAAAATTTCTTTTCCGCTTGTGTTCAGGCAGCCGGTCACCAGGCGCAAGGAAAAACTGGACTTCTTTCGTGCAATGATCAACGACCCATCGGCTGGAAAAATCTCCTCGTAAAGTGGTTTTGTAATAACATGGTCATCAAGGCTGACGAGGCCCCAGTAGTTGCCTGACCGGTAGCCAATAACGTTCTTGACGACTGCAAATTTTGAATTGCTCCAGCCCAGGTCATCGAAACGGGCGGGAATGAGTATTTTGCCTGCGTCGTTCTTCAGGCCAACCTTGCCATTCTCCTCATATACGTCATAACTGCTGGCGGCCGAAAAAAAATGGATCAGCAGAAGCCAAAAAATGCAATACGCTCGCTTCATCTATCGGTAAAGTTAGAAAGCTGCGGGAATTCATGGGAATTTTAGTGAAATTTATGCTGAAAAGGAAGAGCAAGTCGTCAATTACTCGACAAAATACCGGGACAACGAAAACGCTGAATAATGTACATCGAACAATTGTATACCAACTGCCTCGCTGAAGCCGCTTATTATATAGAATCGGCCGGAGAAGCCGCTATCATTGATCCGCTTCGGGAAACCGAGCCTTATGTTGAACTTGCAAAGCGTCGGGGAGCGCAGATCAAATATGTATTTGAAACACACTTCCATGCTGATTTTGTGTCGGGACATATTGACCTGTCTAGAAGAGTCAATGCGCCAATCATATACGGACCGGAGGCGATAACCGAGTATGATGTGTACAACGCAGCTGACGGAGAGACTTTCAAGCTCGGTGACGTGACTATTCAGGTTCTTCACACACCAGGGCATACCCCGGAATCCACCTGTTACCTTTTACTGGATGAAAAGGGATGCAAGAACGCTGTTTTTACTGGTGACACGTTGTTCGTGGGAGATGTCGGTCGCCCTGATTTGCTTGGGGGAACCTTGACGAGCGAGACACTTGCAAGTATGATGTACGATTCGCTCACCAATAAAATCAAAACACTGCCTGACGAGGTAATCGTCTATCCCGCGCACGGTCCTGGCTCTGCCTGCGGAAAAAATATTGGCAAGGAAACTGTGTCAACTATAGGTGCGCAGAAGAAGCTGAATTATGCACTTCAGCCGATGAGCCGGGAAGATTTCATCAAAAAGATAACAGAGGGAATTCTTCCTCCGCCAAATTATTTTTTTGAAGACGCGCGCATTAATAAAGAGGGTTACACGCCTATCGATGTTGTTATTCGTGCAAATACCAGGCCCTTGACAGCCGATGAATTGATAAAAGCTGAGGCTGATGGTGCCATCATATTGGACACCAGACCTGCCGATGAGTTTGAAAAGGGATTTATTCCTGGTTCGTTAAACATAGGACTAAACGGCCCATTTGCTGTTTGGGTCGGGACGCTGATTGATATTAGCAAGCAGCTCGTGCTCATCACCGAGCCAGGAAGAGAAACCGAAACAGTGCTGAGACTGGCACGCGTTGGCTTTGAAAACATCCTTGGATACCTTAACGGAGGTGTTGAAGCTTATCCAGGCTCGCTTCAGCAAATTGCTTCAATTGGTTCGGAAGGTATTACAAAGGAGATGCGCGAAGGAGCCAGGGTGCTTGATGTACGCAAATACGATGAATGGAATGTCAGTCACGTAAAAAATGCATTCTTCCTTCCGCTCTCAGAGTTTCCATCCAATTTGCATGCGCTAGACAAGTCGGGGACTTATATGGTCCACTGTGGCGGAGGTTACAGGTCGATGACCGCTATCTCGATCATGAAAAACTTTGGCTTCAACAATCTTATAAATGTTCAGGGTGGATATGGGACATTGCAAAAAGCAGGACTTGAGATTGTAACAGCAGAAGTTGAGGTGTGATCTGTTTCGAAAATGAGTATTATTAGCATGTAAATTCGCGTTCGTACACCATGTCGATAAAAGTTGCCATCCGGCACCAAACAAAGTATAATTATGATCGACCGGTAAATCTTTCGCCGCACACGTTCAGGCTCAAGCCGGCAGCGCACTGCAGAACACCTATCCTTTCTTATTCGCTCAAGGTAAAACCACAGGATCATTTTCTCAACTGGCAGCAGGACCCATTTGGCAACTACCTTGCCCGCGTCGTTTTCGCTGAGAAAACCACTTCTCTTGAATTTGACGTGGAGGTAATCGCAGAGATTATCGTGATTAATCCATTCGATTTTTTTATTGAAGAATATGCTGAGACATTTCCGTTTGAATACACAACGCAACTAAGGAAAGAGTTATCGCCCTACTTCGAAGTTGCTGAATCCGGGCCACTGCTGGCGGGCGTTTTGA
>JANNPM010000487.1:0-16392 GCA_031400145.1 Chryseolinea sp.
GGTGCTCTCGCCATTCTTTTCATATATAAATCGCTTTCGCTTCAATTGAACCCCGTCCTTGTTATCATAGCTTTCGATTGTTTTGATCCTCAGTCCGGCAGCGATCTTCTTCTTCGTAAGTGTCTTATAGCGAAACTTTGCCACAAGCGATAGGTCGAGATAGGTGTAACCTCCATGCAGGGCCTTGATCCGGTAAGTTCCAGGACTTAGCGCAACGCAAACATTCGCTATCATCTGATCCACATTGTTATTACCACCTAGCTCTCCATCCATTTGACTATCGGAGGGGATGAATTTCAAGAGATCTGTTCCATCGCTTTTTTCGAGAACGGCCGTCATGGCATCCATAATGCCAGTAGCATTCGGATTTTCGGAATAGTTGTTATTAATCAACTTGAAGTCTAATAAAACAAAAGCATCCTGCGTAAGCGTAAAT
This sequence comes from Chryseolinea sp., assembly GCA_031400145.1. Classification (GTDB taxonomy): domain Bacteria; phylum Bacteroidota; class Bacteroidia; order Cytophagales; family Cyclobacteriaceae; genus Chryseolinea. Next base: position 437 of record JANNPM010000487.1, read on the forward strand.
TCGTTTTCTGTTGTGCCCAGGCTTGTTACTTGATAAGAATAGTCTTCCGTATCATCGAATTGCTGTTCCGATTCTGAATAGAAGTCATTGGGCTCATAGGTTAACTTCGTCATTCCCCCTGTGGGATACTGGATACTTGTCAGCATACCTGCCAGCATATTAAAAGGATGAGGCTCGCGGTTGGCACCGTAGCCAAATATCCGAACGCCTCCATTCAGTTGTGAAAAACGGGGAGTAAGCATTGCTATGGGCGTGGTTAATTGCTGATTCAGTACCTTCGTAGACAAGATCCCTAGATCTATGTATTGATGAGGCACAACGGATGTATTGTCTGCGCCGTTATAAAAACCCCATCGATCAACGGAATATGAGGTTTTTTCAGGGAGAGGAACCTCGTCGTATTGAAAACTATAAGAAGGCAAATATGCAAATGTGCCATCTGGCTTTCTGGCACCTTCCTGCACACTGTTCAGGCGAAGGCGAAGGAATTTTTCTTTATCCGGAGAGGCTACTTTATCATTGCGAAAATAAGAATGGCTTAACGAAACTCTTTTTACGACCGTACCATCCAACTGAAGTAACTCGATAGATGTCAAATATTGAGAGGGGGTGCTCGATTGGTAGGTGAGGCGATCAAGTCTGTTACTTCTATTGAAGAGCAGAGAACCGTTTTTGAAATTAATCTGCTTCAAAAAAACCTCATCGGTAAGCGTTGAAGAGGCAGAATAATAATATACACCCAGTTGAGCTTCTTGGAACTCACTCCGACTACTGAATGCAAATCCGGGTGCATTGTTGACCTTCAGATCCGATTGGAAATTTACCGTATGCTCTGCCATGATCTGACCCTCAATCCATCTTCCGGTGCGTCCATAGACAAATGAGATTTCATCTCCCTGCGGGGATTTCACTTTATCGAGATACCAGCCGGATGTAATGTCCTGAGTAACTGAGCCACTAGGCCTGGACGTAATGGGGGTAATCTTATTGGTTTCACCCAAAGAACGTGTGATCTCAGTAGTTCCAAAAAAAAACTTCCAGCCATTGGCATCTGTTACCTCGAAATTTCCTGTCGCGGTAATATATCGAAATTTAAGATTGGACTGTTCTATGGCTGTTCCTTCGTAAACAACACTGCCCTGATTTTTTTTAAAAACCATTCTGCCATGATAGCCAAAGAAATTAAAGTGAAAAATATCCGGCTCACCGTCTTCAGCACCGGAGGCGTATCTCTTGCATTGGTCAAATATATCAACATTACCAACGAACCGAAACTCGTCTATAGGATCGTTCATATAATCATAATTATTGAGCTCACTTGTTGACACAAACGGTACGGCTATGGTGTAACCCTTGTTTGGTTCGAAATCATCAATTCCATTAATTTGCCTGGTAATTAGCCCACCCGCATTTAACGCCCACCCTAATCCAACCCAACTGGCTTCCTGCGCTACCCTGATCCCCGAAGCATGGTAGCTTAGTGATATGGGCAATTCAAGCTCGCCTGAGTTAATGGTGTAAATTGGAATGGAAATGGAGGGGACACCTGTATAGTTCGAAACCGGGTAATCGCCATACTGACCCAGCGACGCAGCTGTTGGTGAAGGAGGAACGATGTTCGGCGATTGTCCGTAAGCTTCCGGCACATTGCTGTACAACCCGAGAAGCAGAGAAACAATTGCAGTATTGAATTTACGGGAATGTCGGCTGATTGACCACATATATTGATAAATATTAAGAACTAGTACTAAATTGCAAAAATAACAGTAATTAATTGATTTATTTTTATCTTTACGAAAAGCACCCGTAGAGATGAAAAAAGCCCTGCCTGTCGAATTAACCACCGAAGAGCGAAAGGATTTAGAGCGGTTCACCCGTTCCCAAACAGTGGAAAAGAGGTTGAATCTGAGATCTCAAATTGTTTTGATGGCCAGTGAAGGAAAAGAGAGTAAGGAAATCGCTTTGAAGCTAGGCACACGAGAGGCGACGATCAGCAAATGGAGGAATCGTTTTATTAAAGATCGCTTAATGGGTCTTCAGGATGAACCTCGGCCCGGGAAACCCCATGAATACACCTCAGAACATGAAATGCGTATACTGAAGGTGTTGGATAAGAGGCCACCGAAAGGATACGCCACTTGGAGTGGAGGACTGATTGCCGAGCACTTAAAAGACATCAGCAAAGATTACGTCTGGAGAGTGCTCAACAAACATGGTGTGGAGCTTCAACGCAGGCATAGTTGGTGTATTAGTACCGATCCTGAATTTAGTAAAAAGTCGGCCGACATTGTCGCCCTGTATTTAAATCCACCGGAAAATGCAATTGTGCTATGTGTGGATGAAAAACCGGCTATTCAGGCGTTGGAACGCGCACAAGGGTGGTTAAAGCTTCCCAACGGAAAAGCCATTACTGGTTTTAATCATGAATATAAACGGCACGGGACAACCACCCTTTTTGCGGCTCTTGAAATGGCTACCGGCATGGTAAAAACTCAGCAGTACAATAGAAGGAGAAGAAGGGAGTTTCTCGCTTTTATGAATGAGGTTGTAGCCGACTATGGTCAGCATGAGATCCATGTAATTCTCGATAACCTAAGCACCCATAAACCGAAAAATGACAAGTGGTTGACCCGACACAAAAACGTAACCTTCCACTATACTCCTACGCACACTTCCTGGCTGAACCAGATTGAAGTTTGGTTCAGCATACTGTCCCGGCAGGCTTTAAAGAACAGAAGTTTTTCCTCCAAGGAACAACTGGTTCAAGCAATTAAAGATTTTGAAAAGGCGTACAACAAAAAGGCCTCACCATTTGAGTGGACAAAAACAGAAGTACATCAAAAGAAGTTCACCAAAAAATATAATTACGCTAATTAATGCAACTTAGTACTAGCGGGAACCATTGGCTCAATGATTGCGGTGCAAAGAATTCGTCAGCGATCCCTCCGCTAGTCGGTTGCCATCGCAGCTGGCCTTTAGATGATGGATCGACGGATCATGTTTTATTAATTGCGTGTACTTGCAACACTTGTACTATTGCTAAAGAATATCCTCTTTTTTCAAAAACCATTATATTATTTTTGATATTCCTTCTTTTTGGAGGTACAGTATGCCTTTTCACGTATAGAGAGTAAGCAGGCTTCGGAGCTGTATTTTTACTTACTTAATTCTTATATAACAATCCGCATTTAGATTTGCTTGATTTCCATGCTCTGGGAGAATAGTTTTAACAAGATATCGTTTACTGTTAGGAAAATTAGAATGAAGAGATTTATGAAGTTCATTAGAATTATTTCGGTTTCGTGTATTGTGCTTTCGAGCTTGGTTTGCCGGGGACAAGAATATGCGGTCGCTAACAATGCTGCTGCGAACGAAATTAAAAAAACTATACTGGCCGTAGTCATCAAAGAAGAGGATGAGAAAAGGACCAAGGAACTTAAGGCATTTCCAGATGAACTAAAGGAGTATAGGCACCGAATTTCTGTTTATAATCAAAACATAGAGACAATTGTAAAAAGGGAGTGGAAGTACTCACCAGCGGTCGAAATTATATCCGAAGCTAAAGCCGATGATTTGAGAAACATAGGTAGCGACGATTACAGTTTACTAGAGTATGTTTCAATTTTAGGCCCTGACGCTAGTGGGCAGAATTATACCGCGTCTACCATTGATGTGTTAAGAATCTCGAGGCCTCGTAAGCCGAAACGATTCATTGCAATCTCTACATTTAACAAGCTTTCTTTGGACAGAGTTAGCCTTATTCTACACGTTCAACAGCTAGGGGTTCAACTAGAAGATTGTCAAGAAAAGAGTATCCGATCCTGGCCGGACTTAAAGGATCAAATGGAGCGGAAATCATCGGAATTGCAGAATCGTACAGTTTATCTTTGCAAAGATTGGATGTACGACGATGATGTTAAGAAGCTCCATGAGAATGAAAATTTGGACTTGGGTCTAACCTATAAGGTGGTTGAGATTGAAGAACTCGAAAGGGCAATTCTAGCGCACGATACTTCGGTGGCATATGTGATTAGTGCAGGTAATCGTAGCTTCTTTGTTGATGCTGTAGATGGTCGGTTTATGCACAACGTAAATTTGCGATATGTTGCAAGTAAGATAAGCCTTGACGTATTGGAAAAGGCAGCAAAATCTTTTAAGAAGCAGAAATAATGTGGTTTCGACGTGATTATGGCAGACGTACACGGACTTGTGGTTTACTAGATTCAAATTATATTCAATACAATGAAGGGAAAGACATTTGGCACATGGCGATTTCGGCAAAGGCCCCTAATTTCTCGTACGGATCTCAAATCGCAGAAATTACCTGGCGATCTTCCAGGCACGTCCTGCGTTGTACACTTTGCTTGACCCTTCGATAGCCGATCAGGAAGAAGGCTTCAGGATTTCCTGGACACCTTATGGTAAGGTGAATGATAGTGTGGTAGTACGCTTTCGTTGCGATGCAACGGGTAACCGGATTGAAAAGCGTTTAGAGAAGTATGACACCACGTTCCTCAGTCATTACAAACTCACTTCGCAACTTGTGCTTGCACGGTCTGTGGCCGCCTTTGTTCCTTGCGCGATAGGTTATAATGTGTATAGCGATTTACGTGTCCGTTTTTGGAAAGCAACCCCGGCTAAGAAAGCTAATAAACTACTTGAAGAGGGTTAGTAGGTAAGCCGGAATCTCTAGTAAATCGGCATGTTAAATATGTTAGACTGACGTTTGAAGGATTCTACAGGTTAATTATATTTGCATTGCGTTGTTGCAATTTGAAGTCGAAAGTTCAGTGGGAGTTTAGGTGCGTCATCAAATATCGGAAATCGATAAAAGTTTGGCGCTGATATCTTTAGCAATATAAATTCAAAGTCCCGTACGGACTACATTGATAAAAAGCCTGGAAGTCGTGATGATTTCAGGCTTTTTTGGTTCGATGCGACCGCCTTCAGTCTGTGTGAAGGAAATGCAGCACGACTGTGAGGTCAAATCCTTAACTATTATAACAGTATTATTTAAAGTTTCGTTGATCAGTCTTTGATCAGAATACGGCGTGTTTCAATATCCTTTCCGTTTTTGATTTTCAGGAAATAATAACCTTTTTTAAGGGTTGAAACATCCACTGTCGCTTGCTTGGTGTTGGCAGGAGGTATTTCCGTCCGCAACAACAACCCGTCTGAATTATAAAGTGAGACTGCCTCGATGCTGGGGTCTATTTCGGCAATCGGCTAACCTAACTTTAATTGCAGGAATGTCAGTTTACATAGCCTCAAAAACTTCCGCGGAAGAGGAAAAAAAAGAAGTTGCTTGAAACAACTTCCTTCACTTCATTTTAGAAACTACTAAGGTTTGTTTACAACATTGCTATCAAGTATCACAGCTGTTTGAGCCAATAACCTTCCATTAACTGAAGCGCCGGTTTGAAGAGTAATACCAGTCATAGAAAGTATGGTGCCTTCAAAGTGCGCGGTAGTTCCTATAGTTGCCTCACCAGCTACCTGCCAATAAATGTTCTTTGGCAAAGCACCACCTTGAAGCGTAATACTTTTTGCAGAACTCATGGTAAGATTTCCGGCAACTTGAAAAATCCAAACATCAGTTGAACTACCTGAAATAACTACATCAGTCGGTATGGTTACATTATTTGTCCATTTATAAAGTCCAGGTGTAAGTATAAGCCCACCAATATTACCAGTAGTCAATTCAAAGAAATCAGGGAACGGACGGCCTGCTGCATCATTGTAAGCAGTAAGCATATTGTTAACAGCAACCGTAAGATTATCGCCTGCTGGTGCGGCCATATCTGCGGCGTATATTTTGCCGGTAACCTGCGCTGATGTTGCATATCCGGTTGCATTAACCAATGCAAAACCATCATCAATGTATGAGGTAGCCGCAGGACTCAAACCTACATCGCCCGTAATGGCAGAGGTTGGAACGTTGGTTATTGCTGTTTCTGCAAGAATAACAAAATCGCCAGCATCACCCAATGCAACAGCCTCCAGTGGCGTGCCCCCGGCCGATGTGCCACCAGTTGTAAATGAAAATTCCTTACTCGCTCCTAACGCATTACCCGATATATCTTTTACACCTGTGGTTATCGTTGCGGAATAAACAACATTTGACGATAAAGAAGCCGTAGGCGTAAAGGTTGCAATTGTTGCCGCATAAGCCACTGTACCCGTTACAGGTGTTGTGCCTTGGTATAAAATAAATGTAGTTGTGTTTATTGTTGCAGCATTCATGGACTCGCTGAAAGTCACTTCAACCTTTTGGTTACGTGCAACCTTAGTTGCATTGTTTAGCGGGTTTGTTAGTATAACGGTTGGTCTGGTGTTCGGATCATCGTTCTTGTCACAGCCCATCATTACAACAGTCAACAGCATGGCTGTGATTGAAAATGCTTTACATATTTTCATTTGAATTTTGTTTAGTTTATATAAAAATTTAATTATTCGATTACAGCATGCGCTTAAAAATAAATATTGCAATACCGTGATTTCATCTTATTGCAAAATGTATTACTTCATAGAAGAAATATATGATCGAACTTTTGGTTTGTAGATGAGCACAGATGTGCGGGAGAGAAGGCGGAATAGATCATCTGCTATCATTGTAGGAATTACTGTGCCAGAAAATTTTAACTGCTTTAAACCGCTGAATGATACTATTACAATTTCCAAAAATTATAATACTCGCGTTTTATTGGGGAATGGGAATAAAGATCTACACTAAACCAATTGAATGATTTAATTTCTAAGACTGTCAACAGTGGTCAGGGGCTGGGTTAACTACTTTAAATTAGCGCATGCTAAACGTACGATGGAAGCACTTGACCAACTGGTACGAACCAGGCTTCGCATTAACACATGGCGCAGATGGAAATGGGGTCGAACACGAATGGCCAATCTTAAACGTCTCGGTCTGCCGGCCCGTATCGCTTACATGTGGGGTCACAGTAGCCGCGGCGCCTGCCGCGTTGCTCATAGTCCCATACTCTGCCGAACTCTTAATGTCAGCTACTATACCCGTCTGGGGTATGTGGGATTCTACAACACCTACATTCAAGTTGGTAACGCACCAGTATCTTTGTTTTGACAAACCGCCGTATACCGAACGGTACGTACGGTGTGAGAGGACAGGTAGCCAAATAATGGCTACCTTCCTACTCGATTTGTTTTTAAGCGAAAATATTTTCCTGGTTGCTATTCAAGCGGCCAACCTACATCGAGCAGGGAGTTAAATGGGTGAAGATGAAGCCCTAGTCAATGAAAAAGAAGCGCTAAGTCCAGGGTGACCGTTATCTCCAAGCCATTTAAGTATTGGGACGCTCCAAATCAAACTCGTCGTACCAATGATGTCGTAGCAGTTGTCGCCGTTCCCGCGTTCTACGACTAAATGCCACCTGAAAAGTAGTCCCCCTCTCTCTTGGTAAGCGCGACGAGAACCTGAATGAACAAAGCGCGCGCTCTGAACTCTTCTTCGAGTCCCTTTAAGCTTCGGTTGCCACGATGAATGGATTGTAAAATATCAAATGCGAGGTCCTGTTCAGCTTCAGTCATTTGACAAATATGCCGGAAATCAGGCAAAATTTGTAGACCTCCGGTTGAAAGGTAATAATTACTACTTATCAAATCCGATTTCAGAGTTGGAGTAATAAAAGCGGGACGTTATCATAACAATAACTTCACCCGAATCACGGAAATTCGGGATACTCTTACATTCTGATTTAGACTAAATTTCTTCCTGTAACAGATTTTGATCTAATCCCACTCTTTATGTTCACCGTACTTAATGCACCCCTTTAATTTACAAAGGCTTCACCAAAGAACCATTTCCCCATTTAAAAAATATCTCCACCCTCCGACATTCAACTTCGTTCCATTTACTGCCGGGTAGTATATTTTTTAACGTGGCCCTGTGGTTCCTTGTCTCCGCCTTTGTAATCCAAATACCCAGTGCATGTAGTTTTTTTCATAATGATTCCTTACTGAATTATCTATGAAAACTTGAGGACGACATAATTTCCTTGAAGGATTAGCGCCTTTTTGATGAAGGTTTTCCAATTGATTTCATTATTTTTGATGTACAAAGTTGTTCGTTAACACATATTTTCTTATAATTCAACGGTATGGATACATGTCTTTTATTTAATAATGGGTTTTTAGAGATCCCCTTAAGAAAGCGCCTGTGGCGAAGGGCTGCTTGCAGGTCTTGATTTGTCTTCCGGCAGCGGAACAAACTCATGGTTGTCCGATGGCGGCAGGACGATTCTTCCTTCTTTCCAGTCTGTTTTTGCATGCTCGATTCTTTCCTTGCGGGAGGAAACGAAATTCCACCAGATAAAACGTTCTCCTAATGGTTCGCCTCCTAACAACATGAGTGTAGTTGGTTCTTTGGCGAGGAGAATAGGATCGACATCTTTTGAAAAAACGAGCATCTGTCCGGCTACGTATGTGGTTCCAGAAACTTCAACGCTTCCTTTGACCAGGTAAATGCCACGTTCGGAATGTTCTCGCGGCAAACCAAATCGGGCACCCATTTCCAGTCGTACATGAAGGTAAAATAACGGAGAGCGTATATGCACATCGCCTTTTAATCCAAAAGCGTTTCCTGCAATCAGCCGCATCCATACGCCCTTGTCCGTAAACACCGGCAACACTTCGGGTTTATAGTTATTAAACGATGGTGCGCACTCTTCCTCTTCTTCGGGCAATGCTACCCACGTTTGAATCATCTCCAGATCATTACCGGCTAAAATGGCGGGGTCTTCAAAACGTTCGGAGTGTGCAATGCCACTACCTGCTGTCATCCAGTTCACCTCACCAGGTTTGATGATTTGCTCTACGCCCAGGCTATCACGATGCGTGACCTGGCCACCGAATAAATAACTTACGGTTGACAGTCCGATGTGCGGATGAGGAAGAACATCGATCGTACTTACATTTTCAGGAGCAATGGCTACTGGGCCAGCATGATCCATAAAAATAAATGGGCCTACCATTCTTCTTAAACGAAAGGGAAGAATTCTGCGCACTTCCATTCCCGGAGTAATGACTGCCTTCCGCGCTTCGATGACAATGTCTAGCATACTTTTACTGTTGTTTCAAGTTCAGTGCTTTGTTCATTTCTTATTTTGAGCATTCAACAATGGCATCACTTTAGCACCAATCAGTTCAATTGATTTACTCAGCTGTGCATGTGTCAATCCTGCATTGTCCATTTGGAAAGTAAAGCGGTCTACACCACCTAATGATTCACTATGACGCAATAATTTTTCTGCTACTTGTTCAGGACCGCCAACTACAAGTACTCCTTTGGGAGCGATCAACATATCGAACTGCGATTTGGTAACCGCAGGCCAGCCGCGTTGTTTGCCTAGTCGTGTCCAAAGTTCTGCGTAGCCAGGGTAATATTCGCTAACGGCCTGTTCATTTGTTGCTGCTACATAGCCGGGAGAATGCAATCCCACTTTTAACTGATCGGGTTTAAACCCTCCGTTACTTCCTGCTTCGCGATACAAGTCAATCAACGGCCGGAAGCGGTGTGTTTCTCCTCCAATGACAGCAACCATCAACGGCAATCCCAAACTTCCTGCACGGACGAAAGATTCTGGAGTACCACCCACACCCAACCATACGGGTAATTGCGACTGAAGTGCGCGAGGATAAACGGGCAGGTTGTGAATCGGTGCACGAAACTCACCTGACCACGTAACAAATTCCTGATTACGTATTTTAAGAAGCAGGTTCAACTTTTCTTTAAACAGTGCATCATAGTCATCGAGGTTGTATCCAAACAAAGGATACGCTTCTATGGATGAACCACGCCCTACCACTAACTCAGCACGACCTTTAGAGATCAGGTCCAGGGTGGCATAACTCTGATAAACACGTACCGGATCAGCAACACTCAAAACTTTCACCGCACTGGCAAGACGGATACGTTTAGTCATTGCTGCCGCTGCTGCCAGAATTACTTCCGTAGCTGAATCCAAAAACTCTTTTTTATGATGCTCTCCAATACCAAAAACATCGAGCCCGGCCTGATCCGCTATACTAACTCGCTCCAGTAATTGCTCCATCGCGTCCACGCTACTCAGTGAGTTGCTACCGTACATGGCTGAAGCAAAACTGTCTATTCCTATTTCCATAACGCTATTTATTTAAGCAAGTAAAAGGTTAATTGAAAGTTCCGTATGCCAAAGCGGGATTTATAATTTCTAAAAACTTTCTCAATGAGTGGTTAACACAATAACAGAAATACTTGGTTCCTATCAAATCGACGAGTACGGTAAAATGCATCTCCGATAAATGGTGAAGTTTCCTCTCATAGGCAATAATTTTAAATCCTTTTCTCTTTGAGAATCTGCTTTTTCTTTTTTTACTCATTTGGTGCATTTGGTCTGTCATTGTCCGAATGTTGCGCAATTGCGCAATTAAAAAAGCCGCGTTTGATCCTTCACCACTTTTTTTCCGACTGTAATTGTTGTTGTTGCGATTTATTGGTCAACGCATTATTTAAACAGTAGAAAAATTGAAAGTGGTTATTTGAAAATTTCAAATCATGCATGACTGCAATTGATCTCGTACAATTTGAAAAAAGATCAGGCGGATTAAACCGCGTGAGTACTGTGTTGAATGAATTGGTTGAAGCAATAAAGCCCGAAATGTTTTCTTAGCTATTGTTGAATCAAGCTTCCACCTAACCGGTCACGCTCCATTTCCAGCTGTCCAATCTTGCCATAAAGCTCTTGCTTCTCCTGCTCAACGTCCTGATAACTGATTTCAGAATCAGAAGCTGCCTAACGAGTTTGCTCAGATAAAGCAAGGTAATGTTGTGGTTGATCGTGGACCGGGTGTAGGTAATGACTGCTTTGTAGCCTGTTCAATAACTGGTGAGAAAGGTAAATTATTTGTATCGACTTTACCAACAAGTTGATAGAGAACGCAAGGATTAATGTGGACAAACTCGGATATATAATGTCGAGTTAAGGCTTTTTCCAAAACGAGACATTCCGATTGATTGAGCCTCTAGCCGGTTAGCAATAGCAATCTTCTCGGCATGTGTTGCACCAAAATATCGACCCAATAAAATACGAAATGAGAATAAGAATAGAACCTCTAACAACGAGGTTCTATTCCACCAGTAATATGCATCGCCGTTACCTACAAGCCCTACAGGGTTAGTCCCCTGCACGATGGGCTTGCAATGCTCGGAGAATCTGAGCCTTAGCCATTACATGACTCTTGTTAATCCAATTCTTCCAATTCTCCGTTGAAGTAAACATTAAGCCCCCCGTCAACCTCATCACCATCCTCGTCCTCAACGGAAGTATTCGTTACTTCAAAGATGAAGCTATCACCTGACTTCGATATTGTCAATGTTGCATCCGTGCATCTATAAAGTTCATCATAAGATGCAGCATTTGTGTAACTGTATTCAGTAGCGACATCAAGATAAGTTACATTCCCTATTTCGTAATCCGTATCAAAATCATACTCTCCCTCTTCTAACTCGTCAGAATCCAGTACAAAACTAAGTGCAACAATGGATCCTTCTCCATCAGTAAGAAGGCTGCCGCCGTCTAATTCCAATTCAAGATCAGCGTCCGTTAGATAAACTACATGGCTGTACGCTTCCTCCCCGTTTTCATCAGCCTCTTCCTCTGCTACATAATGATACCCATTCTGCAACGGATAGCTTTCACCATCAACAGTGAATTGGTTTATGGGTTCATCATCATCATCATCACATGAGGACAGAGCAACTGCTGCCGATAAACAGGCTATCAGCGATAAGAACTTAATTTGATTTTTCATTTGGTTTTTTTGAAGTGGGAAAATTACTGATTAAAGCCATTTTCCAGGTAAAGATTATATGATTTTATTTTTCCATTGAATTTCAACCTGATCAAACGTTGTAGGTTCTCTCATTTTAGCCTGATGACGAATATTAAAGATGTTGAAATTACTCCTTGTTACAGATCTCAATAATCTTTTTCATGTCTTGTAGCGTTTCTGTCTGTGGGAGAAGTAGGCATAACTCAGTTCATCTTTATAATGAATATCGAAATTAATAAACAAGCGGTATGCCGAGTGCAAAGCCGCCAATGTTCTTTTATCTTTATCACCACAAACATAGTATTAGTCGCTACCAAACACTTACCCTATGAACTACCTGAGAAGCATAGTAGCCGTTTTGTCTATCTTACTTTGCATGTCCTTCACACCGCTGCACCATGGATGGGCAGATTACGACCAGACAAAAGCGCTAGACTTCACCGGCATTATCCAGTCAACTGATTATGGAAATCCACACGCTGTAATAAAATTAAAACAAGGAGAAAAGATCTGGACCGTTATCCTCGCACCTGTCAGCCGTATGACGGAGCGTGGTGTCACTGCTGAGATGGTGAAAAAAGGCAACTCGATCCGCGTAGTAGGATATCCTCACAGGAGGAAAAAAGCGGAAATGCGTGCAGAAAGTGTATTTGTGAAGGAGGCGAAATTCGAGCTGCGTTGATGAGTTCCGTGGCGGATGTGCTCCATTTTCTGGAGCAATCATCCTGGGCGGTATACATTCGCCAGTCCAGCTGGCTTTATCCATGTCTTGAAATTATACACATTACTGGAATCGTGGTGGTGGTTGGGCCGGCCTTCCTGTTTGACGTTCGCTTATTGGGCTTTTCAAAGCATCGGCCAGCAGACGATTTGAAGTTCGATTTACTTGCATGGTCAACGAGAGGATTGCTGCTGGTGATACCTTCGGGTATGTTACTTTTTGTAACGAATGCGGCCACCCTTGGTTATGACGCGATATTCTGGATGAAAATGTTGTTGCTTGCCCTGGCCGCTGTTAATGCTTTCCTGTTTCGTCTGGCCGTGTTTGAATCTCTCGTAACTGTAAAGTTGGCCGCTGTTTTTTCTCTGATGTTATGGGTCGCCATTATTGCGTGTGGGCGCCTGCTGGCTTATTAGACAAAAGTCTTTCAAGCCAGCTTAGGTGCCCGGTACAGCATTACTTTTCGTCATAGTTTGACTGACTTTCGTTATATTGAAGCCTAAATATCTTATCAACAAATTTCTTCCCTTAGCCGTGAGAAGGGCGAGAGAACCAAATTAATCAATATGAACAGGAGTAACTTTTATTCCGGATGCCTGGTTTTTTTCGTTCTGGCATCATTGAGTGTGAATGCCCAGCCACCTAAAACTCCTGTTACCGCAGGAACGACATTTGGTACCGCTATCTCACCGGACGGTGCAACCCCGGTGACTGACCTTCCTAAACTTTTGGAAGCGGAGGAAACCGTCGATGTCAAGATCAGCGGAGAGGTAACTGACGTCTGCCCTAAAATGGGATGTTGGCTTTCACTTCAAATGCCCGATGACAGCAAAGTGTTTGTTAAGATGAAAGATTATGGATTTTTTGTCCCCGTTGATCTCATTGGAAAAACGATCGTGATTGATGGCCAGGCTAAGGTTCTCAGAACATCGGTAGATGAGTTAAAACATTACGCAAAGGACGCTCAGAAGTCTGATGCAGAAATCGAAGCCATAAAAGAGCCGAAAGAAGAAATACGGATTATCGCTAACGGTATCGTTATTGTAAAGTAAATGCCTGTGAACCGCAAAGGCGTCCTGTGTGGCAACTCGTCACCTTGCAAAGCAACGGCTGCGACAGCGGACTACACGTTGAATTTTGGAGCGTTGTCCAGGGTCTTCTGGTCATACTTCATTCCATACTTTTCCAGCACGTCCTGTGGCACCCCATCCCATTGATTTGGCTTGTTGCCTTCATAACCGAGATCTGCGATGCCAATCTTGCTTGTAAAGAAACCGCATGCGGTGAGGTCGCGCATGGTATTGAAGAAGGCGACTCCTTGCTGCATCTCAGGTTTTGCCTTTCCCGGATAAGCAATCTCATCCAATATTTCAATTTGCTGTTCAGGCTGGCTGGAGGCAAAATCGGCGTTAAATCGCCTCATGCTTTGAAGGTCAAGCCATCTAATTCCCCCGCGAATGGGCGTCTGAAAATCCGGCATATCTTTTACAATGAATTCAATGAACGCCGGAACGCCTGCTTCGGACGCGCTGCCGGAGACGTCATCTTTTGGGATAATGATATCTGAAAGTACGGTGATAGTCTTCATCTCGTGGTCATCGAGAAATTTTTCAGCCATCAAGGCTTTCTCCCGGACAAGCTCTTCGGCTGTACGGTCTATCGTAAAGGACGTTGCCGGGACGTCCGGCGCTACCGTTGCAGTCTTAGATTCGCAGTTAACCAAAAGCCCGGCGCCGACGGTCCCCGCTGCAAGTGACTTTAAGTATTTTCTTCTGTCCATAGGTTTGCCATTTACGGATTAAATATTTTGCTTTTTAAGTTCGTCAATAATAAACTCCGACGCGCGCATGGATAATGCGAGTATCGTCCACGTGGGGTTCTTATCTGCCTGTGAAACAAAGGGACCGCCATCCACAATAAACAGATTCTTGCAGTCGTGTGCCTGATTAAACTTATTGACCGCCGAGCTCTTCGGGTCGTCTCCCATCCGGGTCGTCCCCACCTCATGGATGATACGTCCGGGTGCCAGGAGCCCATAGTTATTTTCAGGACCGTCTTTACCAAATGTTACGACACCGCCCATCTTTACAATGATTTCCTCAAAAGTCTGCTTCATGTGCCGTGCCTGCTTGATTTCATTGTCACTCCACTTGTAATGAAAGCGCAATACCGGAATACCAAATTTGTCGACAGTATGGGGATCGATCTCGCAGTAATTGCTTTCAAGAGCGATCGCTTCGCCGCGTCCGGACATGCCGAACGTCGAACCATAGTAATACCGGTAATCATCTTTCAAAGAAGCACCGTAGCCCCCGCCAACTTTTTGTTTTCCGTCGCGTCCGGGATATGTTCCATTCAATCCCTGAATGCCAAACCCGAAGCCATACGAAGGCATACCCATTCCGCCCCAGTATTCGATGTGGTACCCGCGTGGAAAGTCAAGCTTTTTGTTATCGAGCCACCACGGTGTATACACATGGAGTCCTCCTACGCCATCCTCGTTATAACGTTTTCTTCCGATCAGTTGAGGAAGGATGCCGCCCATATCGGCACCGGTTGAGTCATGCAGATATTTGCCAACGACGTTGCTGGAGTTTGCCAGTCCATTCTGATGATGAGATGATTTTGAATTCAAGAGGAGTCTCGCCGATTCGCAGGCGCTGGCAGCAAGTACTACTACCTTTGCATCCACCGTATACTCCTGCATATCTTCTTTATTCACAAAGGAGACGCCGGTTGCCATACCATCGCTGTGGGTCATTACCTCACGGACCATGGCGTTGGCGATAATATCAACGTTACCTGTTTCAATCGCTGGCTTAACAAGTACTGATGAAGATGAAAAATCTGCATGCACGGTACACCCGCGATTACACTGCGAGCAGTAGAAACACTGCCCCCTGGCGTCGTTAATCTTTTTTGTAAGAATTGACAAGCGTGAAGGGATAACGGGGATGTTTAACTTGGAGGCGCCTTCCT
The DNA here is from genome assembly GCA_031400145.1 of Chryseolinea sp. Lineage (GTDB taxonomy): Bacteria > Bacteroidota > Bacteroidia > Cytophagales > Cyclobacteriaceae > Chryseolinea. Next base: position 15,978 of record JANNPM010000487.1, read on the forward strand.
TTACAAAAAGTTCATGCAGTCTGGGCTTTGGTGCTGGCAGGAAGATTCCATCGGGCTCATTTCTCAATCCTTCTTTAGAGCCAAAGACACCAATCAATTTATCAATCTTGTCATAATAGGGCGCTACATCGTCATAACCGATAGGCCAGTCGTCACCAAGCCCATCGATGCTTTTATGCTTAAAGTCGTTTGGTCCGAACCGGAGGGAGATCCTGCCCCAATGGTTCGTTCTTCCACCGACCATTCTCGAGCGAAACCAGTCGAATTGTGTTCCCCCTTTTTGCGTATAAGGTTCACCTTCCAGTTGCCAACCCCCGTACGCCGCATCAAAATCACCGAAATTTCTGTATGGCGAGCTAGCGCCGCGCCGCGGTGATTCCCAGGGCCACTTCAGTTGGGTAACGTTTTTTGCCGG
>JANNPM010000529.1:0-2214 GCA_031400145.1 Chryseolinea sp.
CCAAAAATCCCCGGTCACGGGATGCAGCGCGAGGCCTTGCACGTTTCGATGACCATACGAATAGATCTCTGGCCGGGCACCTGCCTGCCCCTCAAATGGATTGCCCTTAACGGGCTTACCATCTGTTGTGATCCGAATGACTTTGCCCAGTCCGGAATTAATATCCTGGGCCTGTGGCCTCGTTTCAAGATCCGAGCGTTCGCCCGTTGTGATGATCAGATCGCCCTCCTTTGTGAAGAGAATACGGCCGCCATAATGCAACGTACCCTTATACGCCGGGGTGGCTCGGTAAATTACCGTTGCGCCCTCAATCTTCGTTTCATCTGCCGACAGTTTACCTTTTGCCACTGCCGTAAGGTTTCCTTCTGTCACTGGTTCTGAAAAGACCCAGTACACCATCCTGTTCGTCTCGAATGCCGGATCGATGCAAATGCCCAGGAGTCCACCCTGACCGTCGCTGTCCACCTCAGGTATGCCGGTAATCGGAGCGCTGAGTGTACCCTCGGCGGTGGCAATACGCATTGAACCTTCTTTTTCGGTTATCAGGAGCCGTCCGTCGGGAAGGCTGGTTAATCCCCATGGTTTTTTTAGCTCACTGGACAAAACTTTTCCTTCATAAGGTGTGGCGGTCTTCACAGACGTTATCCTTGTCTGGCCTTCAAAAGCCGGTTTATAATCCGTATTGGGATCCTTTGTTTCGACAGATGCAGCATTCGTGCTGTCCGTCGTGACGGCATCAGAGGTTGTGGCCGGCTGCGTTGCGCAGGATGCAAGCGCAATAGTTGTGGTTATTATAAGAGCAGGAATGAGTTTAGTCATAATGATGTTATCTGGTAGTTTGCGTGTCCCTGACATGAAATAACGTACCAGGCATACTGTAAATTTATCATGGCCTGTTCTAAAATTTCATCTCGCTACGAAAGTCGCTGTTATCGGACGAATTTCCAATTCCACTCATCCCATAAGTCGAATGATTTTAACGTATGCGGGCGCCCTCCCATTTATGTGATGTTCAAGATACACTGTTGCCGGAAGTTGTCAGTGTAGGTGAGCTAACCTTGGGCAAGGAGAAATGTTCCTATGACTAGAGACAGCGTGGGCCTCAAAACCACAGAGTCCTCGAACGGGAGCTACGGGTGCCGGAGTGAGATATATGATGGTTTGAAGCAAGTTTACTTCTATGGCAAACTGGGCTGTGGCTACATCAACCTGTTCGTCAAGCTCCTTAATAATTCTCTCTTTCTCTTCCATGCTCCTCCCTGATGATCTTAAGCATAAAGCAATGATGATCGGTTAACCGACCTTCAAGTGCTTTACGAATGTCTTCATGGCTGGCTTTAACTTTCCATGAATATGCTTCATCAATCCATCTATGTTAATTTTGCCATCAATGACATCGTTTATTATCTTACTGCCAGAAGCCCCGTGTACATCGCTAAGTACTGTGCTTATTTTAATGTTAACGTCTTCTAATATCTTAATCGACCTGTTCTTCGCGCTGGACACATGCGCTATTTGCTTCTCTTTGTAGCGAACTAGATCACGCAATTCACGAATATCGCGCGGAGGAATGAAACTCCCTTTTTATAATCCAGGCAGTAATAATTTGCTAATCCATTTACTGTCCTTCTTGTCGGTTTTGTGACCTGGAACGTTTTTCACGTTACGGGCATTGACCAAGATAATTTCACAATCCTCTTCACGGATATTGAATACAAGGCTTCCAGTAAACACTCGTATTTTCAATAGCCACGTGTGTAACCCTGCCTTTTTGCACCATTCTCTTAAATCTGTCAAAGAACTTGTGAAGGCCGAGAATTCTTCCGTTTCATAATTCTCTTGCCCTTTGCTGATCGTGGCTACAATGACGGCTTGGTGGACATCTATACCGCAGCCCACTCTGACGGTTTGTTCAAAGCTTATTTCTGTGCGTTCCATATAATTTTATTTGGCCTCGATGGCCTAATAAAATTAGCAATATTCATCCTCGTTCGGGTGTGCCAATTCGCTCATGGATATTCATGTGTTAATAATTGCTTTTAGTTGTCACATGGAATGGCCAGACCAAATCATCATCACTTTTAGTGAACGGAGTGCATGGCCATTTCATTGGTTGAAGAAGTTTTGAGGTTCGGTTGATTAGGGTTGAGGAAGTATTTCCAAATGTTGCGATGTCAACAGTATTACTTAGGTCCTTTCTATTACATGGTTGGG
>JANNPM010000159.1:0-4872 GCA_031400145.1 Chryseolinea sp.
CGGCGGAACGGCTGTGCGCCGAAATGCGGCTGAAATACTGTTCGCATTGTTGTAACACTTTTCCCGATGCGCTATCAGGCATCGCCAACGTGTGTTCATCAATATGACCGTTTTGATCCCCCAGCACAGAGGTTGAACTGATGAACAACACCTTCCCAACCATATTTGACTTCACCTGCTTTATCAGTTTCTTAACAGTAATGAGATAGTCATCGCCGGTTGTGGAGCGCACTTTTGGAGGGATGGCAATTACCAAAATGTCACATTTAAAAAAATAACCATCAAAAGTATTTTGGAAAGCTGCTGAGAAATTGATCAGGAAGGGCTGAACACCATGGCTCCGGAGAAGTTCGATTTTTTCAGGTGTAGTGGTTGAACCCTTGACCAGGTGGCCATGGTCTATAAGACTTTTGGCAAAGTGTAATCCAAACCATCCGCACCCAAAAACGCTGATTACCACTGAAAAACAATTTTGTCGTATTCGTATTAAATCCCCGGCTTTTCCTCAGGGACAGCCCGGTTAGGAAACTTAGCACGCAAAAAACGTACTAGCAATGGCACGTTTTGAGTTGTGATCAATAGCTGAAATATGAGGGGCAGGCCACGTTCCTGTGAATGCCGCGAAGCCTGACACGATAGTTCAACATGAACTCGTGGGTACCATTTGAATAGCGACGAATGTCAGCAGTTACCCAATCGTATGAATATCCGAAGTAGAATTTTTCGCTGAGTTTAAAGTTTAGCAGCGTTGAAACACTTTCTTCTGTGCGGTATGAAATGCCAGCACTCACCAGGTCGTGCACGATCAGTGTCAGGTTGATATCCGCATTAAGCGGCGTGCCCTCCTGCGCCCTAATTAGTATAGAAGGGCTGAATTTGAGCTTCTCCATGCGATCCAGCTTGATCGTAGTGCCCAGGAAAAAATAATAGCAACGCGCCTGTGCAAGTTGCTGCAAGCCACCGCTGAAGAATTTGGTATGCTTTAATATCACCGGTACGGAAAACCCTCCAAAAAATTTCTTGCTTGAATAGAATATCCCACCGCCGAAATTCGGCCTGAACTCACTCATTGTTCCCGAAAATGTCGGATCCTGTCCGGCCTTCAGTGTGAGCTTGCTAAAGTCAGCACGAAAATTCTGAAACCCTCCCTGCAATCCCATCGAGAAGACGCCATCGCGTTTGCCCCGTATCCTGTATGCGTAAGTTCCGTACAAACTATTATTACTATAGCTTCCGATGTTATCACTTGTTGCAAGTAACCCCACGCCTACTTTGCTCTTGCTGATAGCGCTGTGGACTGCCAGACTTGCTGTTTGTGGCGCGCCGTCAAAGTTCACCCATTGATTTCGATAGTTAAGTGTCGCACTTAACTGTACGTGACTACCGGTATACGCAGGATTGATAAGAAGTCCGTTATAAATATATTGAGAATAGACAACGCTCTGTTGTGCCCTTCCGGGAAACGTAAATGCAAAAAGACAAGCCGATAGTAGTAATAGTCTGTTCATCTTGCGTACTGTTAATGCAGAAGTTCGAGGTAGCCTGTCTTGTCTTCAGACCCATCGCCTTTGCTAATGATGTAAAAATAGGTGCCATCGGGCAGGGAGTTACCGAGGATGTTAATGCCTCTGTTTGAAATCCCATCAAAGAAAACGTCATCGTTATTATATCCGTTCGCTTCAAAGACCAATGATCCGGCACGGTTAAAGACTCTTACTGCGTTGTTGGGATAGTCGCCAATACAACCAATCTCAAAAAAATCATTGCTGCCATCGTTGTTGCGGGATATGCCATTATAAATCGTGATATCGGACTTGAGCAAAAACGACACTGTAGTTTCACATGAATTGTAAGAAACGACTGTAACGGAATAGGTACCTGATGAAAGATCGGTCGCGAAGGGTCCGTTCTGAATGACCCCTGAAATATCCCATTCGTAGCTCGCGATAGGTACGTCATTAAGTGCCACAAACTCCGCGCTTCCGACTGCGCCATCGCAGTTTGTATTACTTGTTTTTACCTCAAATTCCGGATATGCCCTGGTATCCGTTAAGCTTTGTTGACCAACGTCCGAGACACAGCCTGAAACACGATCTGTCGCAGTGACTCCATATATTCCATTGACGAGACCAACGTACATTTCCCCGACTGCATCAGGCTGGGCTTTTAAACTGCCGCCGTCATACCAATTGAAGATGTGGTCTTTCGTTACGCCCTTCACGGCAGCGCTTAGTGCACCGTCAGGATCCACGCAATTTGCATAATCCGAAAGCACGGTAATTTCGGGTACAGGTACCGTCAACGGATTGCTTTCGATAGTAATGCTGGCCGTTCCGTAACAACCTGATATAACATCAGTGCCCTTTACGACATAGGTTATAGCCTTAAGAATGCCCGCTTCGCTTCCTGTATAAATCAACCTTCCATTTAGTGTACCCTCATACCAATCAAATGAATAACCTGTTATGTTACCATTCACTGATGCATAGGCAACGCCATTGGGATTTGAGGGATCACAATAAGTAAGCGCATCCTTTTGAGTCGCCGTGACCGGCGGATAATAACGCCCGTCTGTGACGGAAACTGTGTCAGGTATGGATTCGCAGAAGGAAAGGCTTGAATGCTTTGCGATCACAGTATAGGTCCCAATAGGGGCGATCAACACTTCGTTGCCTGTAAAGTCAGGCGTGACACCGACGCCATTGCCAATATACCATTCGATATTATACAGCTGGCCAGAGCCGGTACGCGTGGCGGCAAACAAGCTTCCATTGTCTGTAACGCAACTTGTCAACGGTACCGCTGACGCAACGACCTGGATAGCCAGGGTATCTGTTAAAAAACTGTAGGTTTCCAATGTGACGCACTGAGTTGCGTTGTTGGTTACTTTGACGGTATAGGTTGTCGCCCCGGTATAAGATACATTGGTTAGCAAGGGGTTGTTCGGCTCCGCCATTGGCCCTGTGTCCGTAGTGCCTTCATGCCATTCAAAAGTGTAGTCCGAGAAGTTTGGATTATCATCCGCGGTCACCAAAATACTACCCCTCGCTTCCGGAAGAACACAAACTGCAGGATTCATAAATTCCTGAACAGCGACCACAGGTTTGAGCGTAAGGTCTTCAATAACGGCATTAATGTAATCAGAGGCGCAACCAAGTGCGTCGGTGATCCGGCCGTAATAAATCCCCTGCTCTAGGTTTGGACTCAAATTGTTACCCGGAGAAAGCGCTGAAACCGGAGCAAGTGTCTCGTTGAACCATTGGAAAGAAAACTTGTTACGATCCGCAACGATGTTCATGTCATAACTTGTCGTGGCTCGGAGCACAAATTCCTGGACCGTATTTACTACGATGTTCCCATCTTGTATAGGGGCACACGCGGTCTGCGGGTTTGCCGTGAGGGTTCCGTTAATGACGGGAATCTCGCGGTCAATGGTAATCGTTGTCACAGCCGCGCAGTTTAGTGACGGGGCCGTCGTATCTGTAACGCGAACAGTATAATCACCCTCTTGCTGTCCGGACAATACCGCGCTGGTAGCGATAAGGTCCGCAGCATTGGTGTTATTCGCTCCGGTGAACCATTCGAAAAGATAACCGGTGGTGATACCATTGGATAAGCCTTCAGAAACTGAGGCACTCGCCTGCCCGGTGTAGCTCGAGTTACAGGCGATGTTATCCATATTTCTCACAGCGACAACGACTGGCACCTGGGCACCGTCTTCTATGGTAAAAGGTGTCCTGGCGCTACTACAGGTGGAAGCGATGTGGCTAGCCCGCACCAGGTAGCTTCCTGGAGCCAAAGACGATCCAACAGTAGGGCCATTGCCCGGATCGATTGGCGTAAGGTCAGCATTGAGCCATTCAAATGTATAGTCTGCCATATTGTTCGTTTGCACACCATTAAAAATGACTCCGGTGACGCTCGCACTACCGTTTACAAGCACGCAGTCTGAATTGTCTGTCGTGTCGATCAGGGTATTGTCTAAACCAATGACGTGCGGCTCGTTGTTGACAACCATAGTAGCGACGCTTGTACACGTTTTACCCGGAAGTATCTCCGTAACCTGAACGGTGTAGTCACCCAAAGCGGCTGCTGAAAAGGTTGACGCCGTTGCCCCTGCAATAGATGAAGTCGTGTCGGTACCACTGTACCATTGAACAGCGAAGTCTGTTACAGCTGGCGCAATTCCGTTTACAAAGATCGAAATTGTCCCGTTGGGCGACGTTCCGCTGCAATTGGTGTTATTTGTTAAAGCACTGATGGTGATTACAGGCATCGAGATTTTATTATCCACAGTAAAGGGTGTCTCTATAGAGCTGCAACTCGACGAGGTACTCGTGGCTTTAACGAAGTAGTTACCGGAAGCAAGCAACGCAATGGTTGCACCGGTTCCGGAACCTGGTATTGTGACACGTGCGCCATCAAGCCATTCGAACGTAAATCCCGCTACTCCGCCATTGGATACTCCATCAATAAGTACGTTAGTAACCGTTGCTGAACCGTTGCTCACGCAATCCGTTTGATTGGCGATGGCGATCGATGTATCTATCCTATAATCGGGGCGGTCGTCGTCAATAGAAAATGTTGCCATACTTGAACACGTGTTGCCCGGAGAAAGAATGTCCGTAACGACCACCGTATAATCACCTTTGGCAAGTGCAGATAATGAGGAGGTCGTTGCTCCGGTGATTTCAGTGCCTGTGCCCACGCCACTGTACCATTGAATGGTGTAGTCCGTGGCAGCAGGCGCAACACTGTTGACGTTGATGCTCATCGATCCGTTTGCCGCTACGCCACTGCAATTTGTATTATTCGTTAAGGTATTGATAGAGATTACAGGTTTCGAGCTGATGTCCTCAACAGTAAACTGCG
>JANNPM010000542.1:0-10797 GCA_031400145.1 Chryseolinea sp.
TTGATGATCATCGATTCGTGCTCAAATGGCCTTTCAAGCTCGCAATGGAAAAATTGCTGTTCGCCATGTACACCGGTGTCTGTACGTCCGCTTCCAATAATCTTAACGGGCGTCCGGAATATTTGCGATAGGGAATTTTCTATTACAGACTGTATGCCTACGGCATTAGCCTGGTTTTGCCAGCCTGCGTAATTCCTGCCATTATAAGCGATCTCAAAGAAATAGCGCATTGAAATAATGATTTGTAAGCGCCACACTTTCAGCGCTCTTTCCCAACAGAGTTTACCTCTTCACTGAGTCTCCCCTTTCAAGGACTTTGCAATATCACAAAGCTCCATGGCAAGGCGAAAAACCCTGCATTTTACCTTAATAATTTTGTTTACTTTGCCGCCAAGTTAAAGTAACGGCATTATGTGGCAAAGAATTCAAACTGTATTTCTGGTGGTTGTCATTGTCGCCATTTTAGTAACACTTATACTTCCTATCTGGGTCATTGACATTAATGGTGAAAAAACGGTACTTACCGGTTTTTATCTCCTGAAAGGAAACGTTTATCAGTATGCCCCCTACGCCATTACTGCTATGCTCGCCATAGCTTCGGCGACACTCGCGCTGATTGAAATCACAAAATTTAAGAATCGCCTTACGCAGATGAAGATGGGCGCCCTGAATTCATTCTTTTTAGTGGGCGTCATTCTAAGTTCCTTTTACTTTTCAAATCAGCTTTCCAAATCATTGGGCGCAGGCGGCCGATATGGTCTCGGCATGTGGCTTCCCGCAATAGCGGTCCTCGCCAATTTACTCGCAAACCGCTTTATCCGAAAGGATGAAAGACTTATCAGAGACTCTAACAGATTGAGATAATGAGTGATTTATTGATCAATGATTTAAAGATTAAACCAGGCGCTCTGCCGATGGCCGGTATCCACGTGCCGTTACGACCTTTAACCCTTGACGCATGACTATCACCGATAGCGTGACAACCTGTCAGCGGTGTTGATGCTGGAACAACTTTTGAAATCCCTGCCGAAGCAGGGATTTTCTGTTTATCTCTGCCTATAATTTCAATTTAACCTGAAAAACTAACGATATGGCAGAAGTTCAAGAAAAAGGCACCATCTCGATTCATACCGAGAATATTTTTCCCATCATCAAAAAATTTCTTTATTCCGACCACGAGATCTTTTTGCGCGAGCTCGTCAGCAATGCGGTTGACGCTACTCAAAAACTGAAAAAGCTTGCCGCGCTTGGCGAGTTTACCGGCGAGTTGGGTGACCTTAAAATAGAAGTGAGCTTCGACAAGGAAAAGAAAACGATCACCGTAAGCGATAAAGGCCTCGGAATGACCGGCGAGGAGATAAAAAAATATATCAATCAGATCGCATTCTCCGGTGCTGCCGAATTCGTAGAGAAGTTCAAGGACAAAGGCGATGCTAAAGATATCATTGGAAAGTTTGGTCTTGGCTTTTATTCTGCCTTTATGGTGGCTGATAATGTAGAGATTGTGTCTCGGTCGTATAAAGTTGAAAGCGTGGAAGCCGTCCGTTGGATATGCGATGGATCAACAGAATTTGAACTCTTTCCGTCGAGCAAGGAAACACGGGGAACAGATGTAATACTTCATATCAACAGTGATTCAGAAGAGTTTCTTGACGAATACAGGATTAAGGGTGTTCTTGAAAAATACTGCAAATTCCTGCCCGTAGAAATAAAGTTTGGCACAAAGGAAGAAAGTGTTGACGATGGTACTGACGAAGAAGGGAAGCCAAAATTCAGGAGCATTACGGTCGACCGCATCATTAATAATCCTTCGCCCTTATGGGCGAAGTCGCCGGCGGAGCTTAAAGACGAAGATTATCTTGCATTTTACAAGGAACTGTATCCATTCACGGAAGATCCACTTTTCTGGATCCACCTGAATGTTGATTATCCTTTCAACCTGACGGGAGTGCTGTACTTTCCGAAGGTGAAAAATGACTTTGAGCTTCAGAAGAACAAAATTCAGTTATACTCCAGACAGGTATTTATTACCGATGAAGTGAAGGACGTTGTTCCCGATTTCCTAATGATGCTGCATGGCATTCTCGATTCGCCGGATATCCCATTGAACGTATCAAGGAGTTATCTGCAGAGCGACGCCAACGTTAAAAAGATAAGTCAGCACATTACCAAAAAAGTTGCTGACAAACTTTCAGATCTGTTTAAAAAGGACAGAAAGGATTTTGAAACCAAGTGGGATGACATAAACGTATTCGTGAAATACGGAATAATCAGCGACGAGAAGTTCTATGACCGGGCAAAAGATTTTGCCTTGCTCAAGAATGTCGAAAAACAATATTTCACGCTCCCGGAATACAAGGAAAAAGTGGGCGCCGGCCAAACGGATAAAAATGGCAGCACGGTTTATATATACACGTCCGATGCGGGCAAGCAGGATAGCTATATTCAGGCGGCCAGGAACAAATCATATGATGTTATCCAGATGGATGGCGTGCTGGATAGCCATTTCATCAACACCCTTGAGCAAAAGCTTGAGAAAGTTCAGATCAAGCGTGTTGATAGTGAAACTGCCGACAAACTGATCGACAAAGATGAAAAGCTCGAAAGCGTTCTCAGCCAGGATGAGCAGGATAAAGTAAAGGCAGTTTTTGAAACTGCCATTGACAACAAGAGTATGAGCGTGGCGGTAGAATCATTATCACCTGCCGACCTTCCGGTTGTGATTACGATGAGCGAATTCATGCGGAGAATGAAAGATATGGCGAAGCTTGGCGGCGGGGGAGGATACTCTTTCATGGGTACGATGCCCGATAGCTACAACGTCGCTGTAAACGCCAATCATACCATAGTCCAAAAGATTCTGAAAGCAGAAACTGACGACCAACGGGCAAAACTCGCGAAACAGGCCTATGATCTTGCCTTGTTGTCGCAGAACATGCTGACAGGATCAGACCTTACAACCTTCATCAGGCGAAGTGTAGACATGGTCTCATAGCAGCAATCAGGCTGGCAGGAGATCTTCTTGAACATCCCTAAACCCTCCTGTTTTATTAAACAGTGGGGTTTTTTATTTTTGTAATATCAGGCTATCCGAAACGTTCAAAACCATATGCAAGGGACGCGTACAATATTGGCAAGTTTACTGGTAATCATTCCCCTGATCTCGTGGGGGCAGGAGGAGGTAGAAGAGCAACGCTTCACTATCGATACGCCTGTTAATCTCGATTTTCAAAAGGAAGAGGAGCCCGTAAGCACCAAAAAGAAGAAGGTTAAGAAGAAGGTCTATTACGGAATAAAGACGAAAAAGGGCTTTACCCGACGAGGCGAAGGCGACCGCATTACCTACGAATTGTTTTACTATTTAAAGAAAGCAGAAAGCCCTGAGATCTTTGTACGGGACATCTTCTGGTACGATTTCACCCGACGTGAAATACGAAAAACAACGACCTTTGATCCCAAAAAGGGAGTGCTATTGCATGGCCCGTATGAGAAGAGGCAAGGCCAGGTTGTCCTCGAAAAGGGAATATTTTACAAAGGTACCAAGCACGGCCGTTGGATGAAATATCTCCGTGATAGCACGTTGGTAGATAAGGAACGCTATTACCGCGGGTGGCCCAAAGAATCATTGGTCAGCTACTACGACCCTTCACAAAGAAAACATATGAAGGAAATGATTCCAATTGAATACGGTGAGAAGGAAGGATACTATTACTTCTTTCATGATAACGGAATGGTTGCCATCCAGGGCGAATACCAGTGGGATGCACGCGTGGGGGACTGGACAGAATATTACGCGAATGGTAAAAGGAAAAAGATATTATCATATCCAAAGGAAGCTTTCGACGATACGATGCGCCCCTACGTCAAAGCGGAATGGAATGAGAAGGGGAAAGAAGTGTACCGCAACAATAAGATGGCAAAGAAGTAGGGAGCTCATAAAGTTGGATCTTAAACTTAAGTTCGGTGTTAACAGTTTATGAATATCCCAGACCAGCAAGCTGTCGAGGCCGCGCACGCGCGTATTCGTCCCTATATCCATAGAACACCTACAATGACCTCCGGGAGCATTGACGCCATGACGGGGGGTAGCCTCTTTTTCAAGTGTGAAAATTTTCAAAAAGTTGGTGCTTTCAAAGCACGCGGAGCGATGAATGCCGTCCTTTCTTTGTCTCAGGATGCGCTTAAAAAAGGATTTGCCACTCATTCAAGCGGCAACCATGCGCAGGCGCTTGCGCGTGCGGCAAAAATTGTAGGTGCCAAATCATACATCGTGATGCCGCGCACATCGCCGGAGATAAAAAAGCGCGGCGTCCGGGTGTATGGAGGAGAGATTTTTGAATGCGATCCCACACTTGCTTCTCGCGAGTCGATGCTCGCTGAAGTTGTGGGCAAAACCGGTGCGTACGAAATTCATCCGTTCAACAATTACGATGTTATTGCAGGTCAGGCAACGGCGGCCAAAGAGTTGTTTGAAGAAGTGCCAGATTTGGATATAATTATTGCTCCCGTCGGCGGTGGAGGATTGTTAAGCGGTGTCTCTCTCGCTTCGTCGTTTTATTCCGATAGTACACGCGTCATTGCCGCAGAGCCCGCAGGGGCTGACGATACTTTTCGTTCGATGGAAAGCGGCAGGATTGAACAATCACAAGCTGCGTCAGTTGCCGATGGGTTGCTTACGTCGCTTGGCGACAAGACCTTTCCAATCATTTACAATTATATTGAAGATGTTATCACTGTCACTGATGAAGAGATTGTGAGGGCTATGCGCCTGATCTGGGAGAGGATGAAAATTATTATAGAACCCTCCAGCGCGGTTCCCGTCGCAGCCATTCTTAAAGAAAAGAAAAAGTTTGGGGGCCGGCGAACTGGAATTATTCTATCAGGAGGAAATGTTGACCTGGAACGCGCGCTCCAACTATTCGCGCAGTATAACTAGTTTAATACCAATCAGCAAATGACGCCACTCATCACAGGCGCCGACAAAATTCAGTTTGGTTTTCTGAACTGATCAAATTTCGAGGTTGATGTTTTCTTCGGAAATACATTATTACCTATGTCTACATCAGCAAGTTCAAAATTGGGATCAAGCACAATATTCACGACCTCCTTATCCTTGATAAATAGTTTCGTAATCTCGTTCTCGTTGGTCCGCCACACCTCCGCGGGTATGCGTTCGATTTCCTTCGAGCCATCTTTATAAGTCCATTCGATTACAAGAGGTGTTACCAGCCCCCCTTCATTCTTAAACTTAATCTGGTAAATATTCTTTCCTTCCAGCTTGCCACGGATAGCATTATCATCTTCACGGGATAGAAATTCGCCATTCAGTGCATCCGGAGTATTTGTCAGCGTAAACTGTCGCGGGCCGCCGCTGAAATCATTGGCGCTTGTGCCTGCGGATGCGAGGTCCCCTTGCGTGCCCTTGATCCCTTTTCCCTCGGGATTTGTTGCGCCCGGGTTTAGTTTGAACCATTTAACTTCCGCCAGATCCACATCGACGTTATCAGTTGTGTAAAACCAACCTCTCCAGAACCAATCAAGATCGACGGCAGATGCATCTTCCATGCTTCTGAAAAAATCCGCCGGCTTAGGGTGCTTAAAGGCCCAACGTTCGGAGTATTCTTTAAATGCCCGGTCAAAGAGTTCAGGTCCCATCACGGTTTCGCGAAGCAACGTGAGCGCGGCCGAAGGTTTTGTGTAAGCATTCGGGCCAAATTCAGATCGTCTGATATTATCAGAATTGGACATAATGGGACGCATCTGGCTTTTTTCGCCCCGCATGAACGGCGCGATGCCCTGCGGCGTTCCATGCGTACCAAAAAGTTCGGGATAGCGTGTACGGATGGTTTCCTTTTCCAGAAATGTATTTAATCCTTCGTCCATCCATGACCACTGACGCTCATCGGAATTAACGATCATAGGAAAAAAATTATGACCCACCTCGTGAACAACCACCTGTACCATCGAGGTTAATGTTTGCTTCGAATATTTCCCCGCTTTGTCGGGCCGCCCTCCGTTGAAACAGATCATAGGATATTCCATACCCTGCGCCGCCGAGTGCACCGAGTATGCAACAGGGTAAGGATATTCGAACGTGCGAGAAGAGTATAGCTCAAGAGCATTCTTGATTGCTTTCGTTGACTCCTTTTCCCAGAGGGGATTGCCTTCTTTCGGATAAAGTGATTGGGCAAGAGGTGTTTTAGCGCCAACCTTTACCGCCTGAGCATCCCAAATGAATTTTCGGGAGCTGGCAAACGCAAAGTCACGAACATTTTCTGCTGCAAATACCCACGTCACCTTTTTGGTGGATTTGATTTTTTCTTTTTTGGCCGCTTCCTCCGCCGTCACAATGAATACAGGCTGATCATAAGTTTTCTTTGCCTTTTCAAAGCGTTCCAGTTGCTCCTTTGTCAGTACTTCCTTCGGGTTTTGTATTGTACCAGTAGCGCCTACGATATGATCAGATGGAACGGTGATGCGGACATTATAATTCCCAAAAACAAGCGCAAATTCTCCTTGACCCAGGAACTGCTTATTCTGCCAGCCTTCGTAATCATCGTACACGCACATTCTTGGAAACCACTGGGCGAAAGTGTAGAGGTAATTTCCGTCTTCCGGAAAGTATTCATAGCCGCCGCGCCCGTCGTACACTTGCCTGTCGGATTCACGATAGCTCCATGCCACTGAAAAGCTAAATTTCTCACCTGCCTTCAAGGCGGCGGGAAGATCCACGCGCATCATTGTGTTATTGATAACGTGCAGCAAATCCTTACCAGCCGCATCCTTTACGGATTTAATAGTGTATCCGCCCATATAGTCTGACACCGTTACACCAGCGGAATTGGAAAAAAAGCTTGCCGGAATTGAATCTCTTATGACACCTGATTTTGTGATGTTGGTCATGCTGTTGGCCGCAAAGAGATTCTGGTCCAACTGAAGCCACAGGAATCTCAACTGGTCAGGGGAATTATTATAGTAGGTGATGGTCTCCGTGGCCGTAAGAACTTGTGTGTTGTCATCGACTTCCGCCGCAATAACATAGTCTGCCCGCTGTTGCCAGTATTTTTCTCCCGGGGCGCCTGCGCCGTTGCGGTAGCTGTTGGGTGTCGGAAGAACTTCGTCTAGCTGCTCAAATTTACCCTTCCAGTCTTTGGTTTGTGCATTGGCTTGCAGCGCCACCAGCACTATAAATACAAATCGGTAAAAACTTTTCATAACTTCTGGTTCACTTTTAGATAAGAGGGATAATATTACAGCGAAGCCGCGTCACCAGCTCCCGGGCGACGATAGCTTCGTGACTACTTACTCTTTTTCTTAAACTCATCAAACTTCGTTGTACTATCCGTACGCTTTGGGAAAACGTTATTCTGCACATTGACATCCGTGAGCTCAAGCTTCGGATCAAGCGCAATATTGGTTACTTCTTTTTGTTTCACAAAAACTTTAGTGACCTTCTGCTCATTCATCCTCCAGATTTCGGCGGGAATGCGTTCTATCTCGGTGGTACCGTCCTGATAAGTCCATTGTATAATCACAGGCATCACCAATCCCCCTTTATTCGTGAGCGTAACTTCATAGATGTTCTTGTCTTCAAGCTTTTGTATGATGGCCTTGTCGTCCACCTGACTCATAAATTCCCCATTCAGGCGGGTATCGGTGCCGATGAGGCTGAATGGATGCGGTCCGGATGAGAAATCATCAAACTTATTTTCGCCCGAGCTTGCGGTCAGGTCGCCTTGCGCAACGTTGAGGTTTTTCTTCTCCGGGTCCGCTTCGTCTTTGCGCATTTTGAACCACCTTACCTTTTCGATAGATTGGTCACAATTGTCGGTAGTATAAAACCAGCCTTTCCAGAACCAGTCAAGATCCACGGCCGATGCGTCTTCCATGGTACGGAAAAAGTCTGCGGGTTTAGGATGTTTGAATGCCCAGCGTTGGGCATACTCCTTGAATGCTTTATCAAAAAGCTCTTTTCCCATGATGGTTTCCCGTAACATGAATAAGCCCGTTGCGGCCTTGGTATATTGCTCGCTGCCAAATTCTATTACCTGGTCCCCGTTCGTCATAAGCGGGCGCATCTTGCTCTTATCACCTTTAAGATAGGGGGCAAGTCCGACGGGAGTACCCCGTGGCCACGAAATATCGGGATAGCGTTCCAGCTGCGTCATAAGTTGAACAAATGAGTCTATGCCTTCATCCATCCATGTAGACTGGCGCTCATCGCTGTTTATGATCATGGGGAAGAAGTTGTGCCCTACCTCATGTACGATGACGCCGATCATGTTCTGGCGTGCAAGCGCGCTATACGTTCCGTCTTTGGCTGGCCGGCCGTAATTGAAGCAAATCATCGGATACTCCATTCCAATGCTTGCCGTATGCACGGAGATAGCCACGGGATATGGATAATCGATGGTGTATCTCGAAAAAACTTCAAGGGTGTTCTTTACAGCCTTCGTGGATTCCTTTTCCCAAAGCGGATTTCCTTCCTTCGGATAATATGACATCGCCAAGGGTGTTTTGTCACCTATCTTTACCGCCTGTGCATCCCACAAAAATTTACGGGAGGACGCGAACGCAAAGTCCCTTACGTTGTCTGCATGGAATTCCCAAGTCTTCTTTTGTGCAGACTTTATTTTTTCTTTCTGAATGGCTTCAGCCTGTGTGACAATCATGACCGGTTTATCAAATGACGTTTTTGCAGTGTTGAAGCGCTCGATTTCCGCCTTTGTAAGTACTTCGGCGGGGTTTTTTAATGAGCCGGTAGCCGCTACCATATGGTCAGCTGGCACGGTAATCCGAACTTTATAGTCGCCGAAAGGCAGCGTGAACTCGCTCCGTCCAAGGAACTGCTTGTTCTGCCAGCCTTCATAGTCGTCATACACACACATGCGTGGGAAAAACTGTGCTATTGTGTAGATGTAGTTTTTATCTTCCGGAAAAAATTCCATCCCACTGCGCTGGCCGAACACACTGCGATCGACAATATTGAATGACCACTCAACATTAAATGCATATTTATCTCCAGGCTTGAGCGGCACCGGGAGATCAACGCGCATCATTGTATTGTTAATGGTATGAGGCATTGGTGTACCTGCGACGGTTGTGACAGCCTTAACCAAAAATCCCGCTTTAAAGTCGGAGACCTGCATAGCGTATGTCTTGGCGGCTGCAGAATCCACCATAGATCCAACCGATGTGAGCTTGAGGGAATTATCGTTAGAAAGAACGTTCTGATCGAGCTGAAGCCACAGATACTTCAGCACATCCGGTGAATTGTTGTTGTATGTGATTGTCTCCTTTCCCTGGATCGTCTGGTTTTCGTCATTCAATTCGACGTTAATGATATAGTCAGCCTTTTGCTGCCAGTACTTCGGGCCAGGCGACCCTGAGCCAGTGCGATACTCATTCGGCGTTGGGAGGACCTGCTCCAGTTGTTCAAACTTTCCCTGCCAATCTGCCGGATTCTGCGCTGCGCATAGCCATGCAGTTGCAAGTAACAGGACAGTAAAGATAAGCTTTATCATATCAGGTTAATTTGAGTTATTTATTCCAAAACATATGGTCTTTCATCAAAATAAGTGCAATACCGGCAACCGCCGAGGAGATGACCATTTTCCAGTCCCTGCGATTCAACCCGAATAAGTCGACGAGAATAAAACAAATTGACATGAATAGCACTACAATGATGATTTGCCCTATTTCAAGACCCAGGTTAAAGGCAACCAATTGTGTAACAATGCCCTTATCTTTTCCGAGAATGCTGCGCAGGTAACTTGAAAATCCAAGACCATGGATCAATCCAAAAAACGCCGCATAAAAGTAGTTCATCTGCATAGGTTTGTCTCCAATTGAATTTTCATCCTTGAAAAGATTCGACACGGCGGTAATAAATATCGTCAGGGGAATAAGAAATTCAATGAGTTCTGCGCTAACATTTACAATCTTTAATGTTGAAAGGGCTAATGTAACAGAGTGACCTATGGTAAAAGCTGTGATGAGTATAAGTACGCGCTTCCAGTCCCGGCTGAGGTAAAGTGCACATAGCGCAACTATGAAAAGGATATGATCGTATCCGTTTGCATAATCCAGAATATGATCTTTTCCCAGTTCAAAGTACAAGCTGAACTCCGACATATGGGCTAATTAATTGCCTGAAAAACAGCAAGTATAGCAGATTAATTTCACTCCCTGCAAGATCATCGCACTTTAGGGATGAGTGGTCGTAAAACAAAAATTCCAGGCCTGAAGCAAATAACTTTTCGGTATTAATATTGAAAATCCAATCTTTGCCCTCGAATTCTGAGATCATGGTTTTCCCGATATCATTTTTATCCGCGTTATATCTGATTGGGGCCTTCGCCCTGCATCCCATGCACGTATCGGTGACGGAGATCGAAATGGACGAAAAGGACACCAGGCTGGAAATCATGATGAGAGTTTTTATAGACGATCTGGAAATTACGCTCAAAGAAAGTTTTCAGGACCCCACAATCGACATCCTGAACCCTTCGAAGCAAACCGTTGACCAAATGATGGCAACCTACCTGGGAGCTCATTTTAAAATCATGCTTGACAATAAGGCACAGGTCATTAACTATCTTGGACATGAAAAGGACAATGAGGCCTTTGTTTTTTACCTGGAGGTCAGTAAGGTCAAAAACTGGAAAACCATACAGGTTCAAAATGACATTATTACGGAGGTCTACAGCGACCAGTCAAACCTTGTCCACAGGATGCGTACGGGTCAGCCTGAGACTGCGAACCGTTTCAGTCCATGTCACGTGGACAAGGTTTGAC
>JANNPM010000560.1:0-5091 GCA_031400145.1 Chryseolinea sp.
TCATTTTCTCTCTTGGTGAAGTTAGGCATTTCCAGAAAAATGAAGGTAAGCTTATCATAAAAAATTTCCCCCGTCGTAAGCTCCACCAACTTCACTTCGTGGCGAACCTGGTGAGGATGGGCATCATTGAAAACAAAATCCATGATGCCCACCGTAAATATCTCCGGCAGGCGGTAGTTCCACGTTCGTCCGGCAGTGGCTTGCTCCTGAATTGGAAAAGTAGCGTAGTACAGACTGCGGTCTTTAAAAAACTGTTGTTTTACCCGCTGAAGTTCAATGATAAATCTCTCTCCTGTGTCCCCCTGGCAATAGAGGTCGAATACGGCCTTGCGCGAGGTGCGGGCTTTGCCCAGCCGTTCGGTTCTGGCATACGCCAGATCCTGGATGTGCTTCCTGCCTTTGAGCAGTTCATTCAGAAAATCGATGAGCACATCTTTGTTGGCTTCTGTTCCAAATATCTTCTTGAAGCCGAAGTCGGTGAAAGGATCAAGGTATTTTTCGGTAAGCGCCATGATCAAAAATAACGGTATTATTTTGGTTAGTCCACAGTGCGCATGTACAGGCACTCTCTGATCTCTGGTCTGTACCCGCACAACCAATACTTTGTGGTGGGGCGGTGAGCGGCAACCCGTCTGAGTTCGTCCCCGCTTTTTCCGTGGTGATCTATATGCCGATGACGCTTCTGCCGTGAAATTTGTGGTTTATTAGTGATACAAGTTAATCGCAATGGATTGTGGATTGTTCTGCATCCATCTTAGCACTATTTTCTGCTTGCCGCCCGCCCGGGCATCTACGAGATTCAGAGGTTCCACTCAGGCTTTATAACCCCTACTTCCTCTTATATTATTTTTTTTCATATCCCTTTAACATAAAATTTATATAGCTTTTCGCCTAGTCTTCTTCCCCCTCTCCGTTACCTTTCGCGGGTGAGTATGGAGAATATATAGGAGAATATCTTAGCTGTATGGAGAAAATCATTTCGAATCTGGCCGACTCAGATTTACTACAGCGTATACAAGCAGATGATGATTCTGCTTTCAACTATATCCACGAACAGTATTGGAAATTGCTGTTCGATCGGGCCTATCGTGTTACAGAAGACAAAGAAGCAGCGGCAGATATTGTGCAGGAAGTTTTTATATCCTTTTGGACACACGCAAAGAAAGGTGATGTCAACCAGATTAAGTACTACTTATTGCAGTCCGTTAAATATCAGACGTTCAAATTAATCAGGTCAAAGTATACACAGCGCAGGTATTTAGATCAACTTGAACGTGTGATTTCCAGAGCTTCGACAGATGAACACATAGCAGCACAGGAACTCCAGCAGATAATTGATGCTTATGTAGAAGCACTTCCAGAAAAGTGCAGAGAGGTATTTAAACTCAGTCGTTATCATCATCTTTCGCAACAACAGATTGCAACGCAACTGAACATCGCTACCAAAACAGTAGAAAACCACATAAACCGTGCGCTTAACGGGCTTCGCATCTCCCTCGAACAACTTCCCCTCATTTTCGCCTTTCTTTTCTTTTAAGAAATTATAGTCCGGTGCCGTTAAGCGCTGATAATTTTTCTTCTCCTTTTTGGGGGCATGGTACCCTTCGCGACACTATACAACCAAACTCAATAATTACATACCGCTATAAGTAAAGCATCAAGCAAATTCAACATCCATGACCGAACCGGAATTCAAACATCTGCTCGAACGATACCTCAATGGTTCAATCACCGAAAACGAACTTGTCCTTCTTGAAAAGTATTACGACTCCTTTCAGGCCGAGGCAAACACACTCTCTAGATACACGCTGCAACAACTCAAATCGAAAAGTAAAAGGAGTTTACAACACCACCTTAACCTCCGCGCGACAAAAAAATTATGGGACGACAGTGCTTTGTTTAAAATAGCTGCCACTATTATTTTTTCAATAGGTGTTGGGTTCCTTACCTACCATAACAGGCATTGGTTTAGTCCGGAACATCGCGCTAAATACATTACATACGCTACCGGGCCTGGCGAACGCATGAAGGTGACCTTGCCAGAAGGCACCCAGATATTGCTGCATGCCAATAGCCAGATGGTTGCCCCGAAAGTATTTTCCGACACGCTCCGAAAAATCAGCCTTCAGGGCGAAGCATTCTTTAAGGTGGCAAAAGATTCCGTAAGGCCATTCCAGATAGAAACAAAAGGCCTTCTTGCTACTGTACTGGGTACCGAGTTTGCCATGAAACAAGAAGATGGCCGGGCGGAAGTAATCTTGGTGGAAGGCAGCATAAGAGTGGCCAACAAAACAGGGGCGCAGGAGAGCATTGTATTGTTGCCCAACCAGCAGGTCTTGTTAAACCTGGCATCTAATAAACTGGAGACCAAAACGGTAGATGCCTCACGGCTTACAGCGTGGCGCGATGGAGTGATTGAGTTCAATAACGTAACAATTCAGGAAGCCCTTGGCCAGCTGGAAAAATGGTATGGCGTATCCTTCCAAGTGATGGATAAACGCGTTCTGACATGCGAGATTAGCGCAAAATATAAAAATGAAAGGCTTGAACACGTCTTGCGAAGCTTTCGCTTCATGACAAAGTTAGAGTACACCAGGCTGGAAAACCGAGTGATCGTAATAACAGGAAAGGGATGCCGGCAATGATACGTTCCATTGAAATCTTATATCCGCTTTTTCGCGGTGGATAAGCAAAACTTCAAAACGAAAAAGCCCGGGTTACATCTTGGCGGATTGCACCGGGCTTTAGTCTGAAATAATTGTATTACAACAAACCAATGCAAAAATATGGATTTTAACTTACCCAAGCTCATTATGCTTGTCTCACGCTTTACTGTTCGGATCTGTTTGCTTCAGGCGGTCTTTTTTCAGGTAATCTGGGCCTCGCCATCGGCTTCTCAAAACATCAGCGAGGTAAAAGTATCGGTTCGTCTCTCGCAAGCCACTATCACAGACGTGTTTAAAGATATCGAAAGCAAAACCGAATATGTCTTTGCCTACCCGCGGCAGGTCGAGTCGCTAACGGAGCGGTTTACTTTTAACTATAAAGACATTACGGTGAAAAGGCTTCTGGAAGTAATCGGGGAAAAACTGCCCTTGAACTTCGTGCAAGTCAATAATACTATCTCTATTTCCCTGGTGCCCTTACCGGCTAGTATTTTTATTACTGGAAGGGTAATGGACGAGGTAACGAAAGAACCTATTCCGGGGGTAACCATACTGGCCAAAGGCACGGCCATTGGCACGATTACAGACACCGAAGGGAATTTTAAGCTCACCATCCCAGAAAATAGAACAATATTGATTTTCTCCTTTGTGGGATATGATAAGCAGGAGATAGATGTCGCACAAAGATCCAGCATAGAAGTTTTTTTGCACTTTTCTTCCCGTGCTTTAAACGAAGTGGTGGTGGTGGGGTACGGTACACAGCTACGTTCAGATATGGTGGCAAACGTAGCCAGTGTAAAGCCTGACCAGTTTAAAACACAGCCTATTATTAACGCCAACCAAGCGTTGCAAGGCATGGCTGCCGGGGTGTTTGTAACGAACAGCTCTGGCCAGCCCGGAGGGGGTTCCACCGTAAGCATCCGGGGTGTAAACTCCATCAACGGTTCTAACAACCCGCTTTATGTGGTAGATGGTGTGCCAATCACTACTGGTGACTTTGGAACGGAACTCACCGGTACCTTTGGGCAGGGAAGCGGTGGCTTTATCAATGTATTATCGTTGATCAATACCAATGACATCGCCTCCATCGATGTGTTGAAAGACGCATCGGCCAAGGCCATCTATGGCTCTCGGGGTACGAATGGGGTAATTTTGATTACCACAAAAAAAGGGGATAGCAAAATACCTAAGGTTAATTTTAAAGCCTTTTTTGGACCCACCGAGGCAATCAAAACCCCCATTACACTCACCACGAACCAATGGCTTGAACTACGCAGAGAAGCTTATACCAATGTAGGATATGAAATACCTGAATCCTTAGCCAATGAAAATGATTCGATCAACACCAACTGGCAGGATGAAATTTACAGAAAAGGATTTGTTTCGGAATACCAACTTAGCCTCAGTCAGGGCGGTGAAAGTTTGCAATACTACATCAGTGGCAATTACAGAAAAGAGAATGGAATTATAGAGGCGAATGATTTGAGCCAAGGTACGCTTCGGATCAACCTGAACGGCCGAGCTGGTAAAAAAGTCTCATGGGGCACCAGCACATCCATCGGTTTCAGTACTGGCACACCAACTTCTTTTGGTGGCTTCTATACTTCGCCAATTTATAACGCGTACGTAGCCGCACCGAACATGACCGTGTTCAATGAAAACGGGGAGTACAACAAACAACCCAATAATGGATACCAGGCGAACCCGGTAGCCCAAACAAAAGGGTCGGACCGCATTACGTCAATTAAAAAGCTGGTCTCTAACTTTAATGTGGGATATGATATAACTTCCTTTTTAAATTTCAAGACCAATCTTTCCTATGATTATAATACTTACCGCGAAGACTTTTTTGATCCTGCTGCGGCCATTACCGATTTCTCAAACCGATATCCGGATGGCAGGCGTTCTAATTACTTTAAAGAGGTAGGCACCTATAACATAGAACCGCAGCTCACTTTTTCCAAATCGTTTTCATCCCTCCATAAAGCAAACATGATCATTGGCGGAACTTTGCTAAAACAACAGACTTATCAGGAGCGCATTGTAGGCACAGGGTTTGCCGGCAGCAGCACTACATACAACAATTCTGCCTCTACCATTTGGACGCCAGCCAGGGAACCGGCTCCACCAAGTCTGAGTATGCTTTCAACTCTGTTTTTGCACGTATAAATTACAGCTATGGCCAAAAGTATTTGTTGGATATCAGTGTTCGACGCGATGGCTCTTCCAGATTTGGCAGGAACAACAGGTATGGAGATTTCGGCGACCGCCGCGGGCGGCCGGCCGTCACGGGCGAGACGCTGCCGCCACCGGGCGTACCAGGTCTGGAAGTCCGGGTCGCGGTACCGGTCGCCGGCCGGCGGCTCCTCCGCGGACAGGTCGCGGAACGTGTTGGTGTAGTCGGCCCGGGATTGTTGCATCCAGT
>JANNPM010000009.1:0-21825 GCA_031400145.1 Chryseolinea sp.
AAATATTGGCAGGTACGGAATCAAAGGGCATTTGGTCCTCCGATGATCAAGGCAAACACTGGTATGCTACCGGTCGTGGCTTACCCAAGTTGGTTAAAGTAGTTTCAATGCTTTACGATAAAAACGCAATTTATCTCGGCACTTTCCGACACGGCTTGTTCCGTTCATTTGATGAAGGTGAAAGCTGGGCCTTTGTCAAAACAGGAATCATGAACTCATCAATTCGCAGCCTTTATACGCACGGCCAGATTTTATTTGCCGGAACTGATCACGGTTTGTATAAGGTATCTGAAATAAATGAAGTTTGGGAACAAGTTAAAGTCCAGGGCTCGTCCGCCCATAGTTTAGACAATCGACAAGTGAATGTAATTACTTCAATAAATGGCTACCTGTATTGCGCTACCAGCGCCGGCGTGACGCAATCCAAAGATGAGGGAAGAAGCTGGCAATACATCTATCAAGGCAGTGCAATAAGTGCGATAGCAGGTAACTCACGCGAGGTGACTATTTTGAATTTTTCCGGGGCCATCCATACGTCGCTTCATGACGATATTTTCTGGTTAAGAAGAGACCTGTTTATTGCACCCATATATTTAAGACTCACTCCAGTAAGTACAATCCTTTTAAGGGATGGATGGGTAGGTGCACTTGGCTTCTCACCCGTCGCAAACGGCCTTCCAGGAAGCGCCTCATTTGATAAACTCTTATCGACGCCGTTTGGTGTGTTTGCAGCTTCGTCCGCTAACAAGGGATGCTGAAATGTTATTGACGCTGTAAAAATTGGCTGCAGACATACTGCAGAGGAATACGTGGGATGTACTGGATTCGAACCAGTGACCCCTACCCTGTCAAGGTAGTGCTCTAAACCAGCTGAGCTAACACCCCGAAGCATTTAGTGATTGGATGACTTGGTGATTGGTCAGGCTACAACGTGCGCATTCAATCACCAAATCACTAAATCACCAAATGTCACGTGACCCCGGAGAGATTCGAACTCTCGACCCATTGATTAAGAGTCAATTGCTCTACCAACTGAGCTACGGAGTCATCTTGCTTTTTGCCGGAGTGCAAATAAAGCACATGGCACTCAGGTGGCCAAATGTTATTTTCCCTCTCATTCATCCGAGCAGCCCCGCAGGTCGGAACGCGCTACCGACTTTGTAATAAATGGTTCAGTGACAACCTGCCACTTATGATGAAATGGCATAGTTAAACGCCTTGTTCTGCTTTATCGTGTTTAAGCAGCAAAAATATAACAGATAGAAGTGCCAGACCGGAGAAGAAGAATAGACTCAGAAATAAATTGAACCAAACTATCGTCACCATGCAAATTATTGCCAGCGCTAATGCAACCGCCGGGAAGTAAGGATA
The DNA here is from genome assembly GCA_031400145.1 of Chryseolinea sp. Lineage (GTDB taxonomy): Bacteria > Bacteroidota > Bacteroidia > Cytophagales > Cyclobacteriaceae > Chryseolinea. The sequence goes on from JANNPM010000009.1 coordinate 1,372, forward strand.
GAAAGGCACTCTGAATGGCCGGATAAGTTTCGGTTCCTTTTTGCGCAATACAAACAATGCCAGTAAGCTTACAATGTACATCACTACGGCGCCAAGTGCTGCGAGTATTATGATCTGGTCAGTAGTTCCGAGAATCAGGGCGAGGCATCCTATCGCGCCCCCGATAAGCAGCGCCCAATGAGGAGTTTGAAATTTTTTGTTGACGCGTGCGAGAAATGAAGGCAGATAATTCGATCTCGCCAGGGCAAATATCTGCCTTGAATACCCGATGATAGTACCGTGGAAGGATGCAATAAGTCCGAATAATCCGAGACTTGCAAATAGTTGCGTTAAGGCGCTGTTCCTTCCGAGTACAATACCGAGTACCTCCGGCAGCGGATAATCAATGCGGGTCAGTAGCGTCCAGCGTACAGCCCCGCCGGTAACCACCATTACACTTAATGCAAGAACAACTAAAGTGAGTATACCATAACTGTAGCCCTTAAAGATAGCACGATTGGAATCCTGCGTTTCTTCCGCCACCATTGCCACACCTTCAATGGCAAGGTAGAACCAAATAGCAAACGGCAAGGCCGCAAAAACGCCATACCAACCAAATGGCATGGGATCAAAGAGAAACGTGTCCATAGAAAATTCCGGCGCCACAATCCCTATATAGACCAGCAACTCTGCGACAGCCAGGATCGTCGCCACTAATGAAAAAACCGCGGATTCTTTTATACCAAGTAGATTTATTCCGACGAAAATGGCGTAGCAACCAAAAGCGATTGTTAAGACACTGATTTCAGGATAAAGGAAGTTCGCATAGCTTCCCAGTGCAAAGGCAATCGCGGTAGGGGTGACCAGAAATTCAACCAACGTGGCATAACCGGCTATCACTCCTCCCCACCAGCCAAAGGCGCGATGAGCGTACGCAAACGGTCCTCCAGCGTGTGGGATGGCCGTTGTAAGTTCCGTGAAACTGAAGATGAAAGTAATGTACATCACTGTTACCAGCAATGTGGAGATCAGAAATCCTACGCTCCCGGAAACGCCCCATCCATAATTCCATCCGAAATATTCTCCGGAAATTACAAGGCCGACAGCAATAGCCCATAGGTGAATTGGCCGGAGAACTTTTTTTAACTGTCCAGGCGATGTTGCAGACATAGGAAATGATTCCCATGAATCTACTTTTTTTTTCCGCAAGCGCACGCAGTTGCGCTAAAAAAGTGACAGATGTCCCTAACTTTTATTCCATTCGAACTTTCGGACTATTGAATAGGAGGTGTTCCCTTTCGATCAGATGGCTTTTACACCAACGAAAATATTGACCGAATCCGGAGATGCGTAATGGAGGTTACCTTATCATGAACAGCAGGTCAGAAGAACGGTACATCCGTCTGTTTTAGAGTTTTCCGCTAGCCTGAAAAATACAGAGGGGTTCAGAACGTGCCATTGATTACAAATTCCCGCTGTAAAAATCTTTCTCGCGGAGCCAATTCACGCGGCTTCAGATGTTCTGGTATAGTTTGTGCATCCCCTGGATAGCCCACGACAATGAACACACCGGCCTGGTAAGTTTCCGGAATCTTTAGCAGGTCAATGGTCCGCTGGTGATTAAACCCTGCCACTTGCCTTGCCTGCAATCCCAATTCCACTGCCTGAAGGGAAAGAAAGGAATTTGCTCCTCCAAGATCATACATTGAATATTCATTTGCACTCTTATATCGCGTAAAGTTCTTGCGCGCAAGACTTAAGATCAAAACCGGTGCATCTTTCGCCCAGATTTTATTACCCTCGTTGAGGCACGCAAAGAACTTGTCCCATAATTCTGTTTGATCACGTGTCGCGTACATGTACATCCAAGGTTGCTCATTGGTGCTTGAAGGAGCCCACCTTGTTGCCTCGAAGAGGGAGTTAAGACTTTCAGGCGCTATTGGTTCCGGGGAGAACCACCTGGTGCTTTTCCTGTTTTTAATGAGGTCGAGAATAGGGTGTTCAAACTGATTTGACTTTTCCATTCGAAGATCAACGCAAGTTATGATTTGTTAATACAACACTAAAACAGGAAATTACGAAACAGATTAATTTTGAAATCAACGCTGATCGCGATCGAGGTTAGGCACAAGTCTCGCGCTACTATGACTAACAAGCTATGCGCATTGCTAAGACTTGTGCCCAGTACGGTCGGCCGTTCTCTGATGACGTTGACAACATTAATACATCGGAACTTCTATCAACAGTACTTCCGCATTGCTTTTGGCAGCGATCGATAACTTATCAATATCCCAGATGCCAAACCCATCGCGCCTGTTAAGCTCCTGGCCGTTAATTGTTACATCGCCGTCGATGACAAAGGCGTAGACGCCGTTGGTGCTTTGGTTTAAGGCGTACTCGCCAGAGAAATCCTTCGTTAACGTTCCAAGCGTAAACCAGGCATCCTGGTTTATCCAGAGGTTGTCCGCGTCCTTTGCTGGTCCCACCACAGTCTTGAATGCATTAATTCGCTGTGCAGCGTCAAAAAACTTTTGATCGTAATGTGGCGTGATGTCGCGCTCCTTCGGGAACACCCATATCTGCAGGAAGTTGACATCATCGGTCTCCGATGCGTTCTTTTCGCTGTGCGAGATCCCTGATCCTGCACTCATAATTTGAACTTCGCCCGACTTAATAATTCCGTGGCCTCCGGTATTATCGCGGTGTTCCAATGTACCGCGCAGTGGGATAGAAATGATTTCCATGTTATCGTGAGGATGTTGGCCAAAGCCGCCGCCGCCCTTTACAACATCATCGTTGAGCACCCTCAGGGCGCCGAAATGGACACGCGCAGGGTCACTGTAACCGGCGAAACTGAAAGTGTGGTGTGAGTCAAGCCAACCGTGGTTTGCACGTCCACGGGTAGAGGCTTTATGCAATATTGTTTTCATGTTTTAATAATTGTTTTTAGTTGTCACATGGGAATGGCCAGACAAAATTATCATCACTTTGGATGAACGGGTTGCATGGCCATTTCATAGGATTATATATTAAACTTCTAATACACTAAACGAAAAAGACGAAAGAAAGTTCCTACAATAATTGTATATACATTAATTGTCATTGCAGCATTCAATTGTAGACCCCTTTTTACGCGCCCGCAAGTACCTATCCCCGCAGTTTATCCAGGATACGATTAAGCTCTTGCGCTTCCGCAGTGGTTATTGCGCTCAGCGAATCCAGCCACGCGTCCATTTCAGCATCGATGTCTTTTAGTAGTAACAGCCCTTTGTCTGTTATTGTTATATCAACCTGACGTCGGTTACGTTCGCAGATTTCCCGCGTTAATAGTGCTTTTTGACGCAGTTTTTCCACCAACCGGGTTGCGTTGCTGTTCTTGTCAATCATGCGGGAGGTGATTTCGGCAAGCATCAGCTTCTTCGGATAACTTCCACGTAAAATGCGAAGTACATTAAATTGTTCAGCAGTTATGCTGTGGGGCCGAAGACGAATTGCGTTCTTATTTGACAGCCAACTCGCTGTAAATAAGATGTTAATCGCCAATTTTTCATATTCGTGCTTAAATTTCTCCTGCTTAATATCTTGTTCTAACGACATGCTTCTTAAAAGTATGTTCAATTATTGTATCTACAACATTTGAGACTTTTAAGTTCTCCTATATTTGCCAATATTCAGCTGGCACGGCAAGCGCAACACTTCGCTGGCGTATTATTGGTTACGGGTGATGTCCTCTCGAGGACGAGTTGATCACGCGGCGCATGATGGAGAACGCCAAGTCAATGAAAAGTGAATTACGGCTTCACTTTAGTCTCCCGTTCAAGGACTCGGCCGGGCTCCGTATCTTTAACCCCACGCGAGTCTCTACCGCTTCAGGGAGTCCGACGTGTTGAAGGCCGTAATTGCTAATCAATAAAACTGAAAACATCAAACAATGAAAGACAAGTTGCGTAGTCAGGGATGGTTTGGCAAAACCGGTAAGGACGGCTTCATCTATCGCGCCTGGATGAAAAATCAAGGCATTCCGGATTATGAGTTCCGTAGCAAGCCGGTTATTGGCATATGCAATACCTGGTCAGAACTGACCCCCTGCAACGCACACTTCCGTGAACTTGCGGAATCTATAAAGCGCGGCGTCTCCGAAGCAGGGGGATTTCCTGTTGAATTCCCGGTGATGTCCCTTGGCGAAACTTTGATTAAACCGACCGCCATGCTTTACCGGAACCTGGCAAGCATGGATGTCGAAGAGTCCATTCGGGCCAATCCTATCGATGGCGTTGTATTGATGTGCGGATGCGATAAAACTACCCCGTCGTTGGTGATGGGCGCATGCAGCGTAAACATTCCGACGCTCGTTGTCTCCGGTGGCCCGATGCTAACAGGTAAGTTTCAGGGTCGCGATATTGGAACAAGTGATATCTGGAGGTTTAACGATGCCGTGCGCACCGGCGATATGTCGCAGGAGGACCTGACCATCGCTGAAGCGTGCATGTCACGCAGCCGGGGCCACTGTGCCGTTATGGGCACAGCATCAACGATGTCCGCCATGGTGGAATCATTGGGCTTGTCGCTTCCGGGAAACGCCGCGATACCAGCAGCAGATGCCAGAAGAAAAGTATTGGCGCAGATGTCGGGTATCCGGATAGTCGAAATGGTTAAAGAGAACCTCCGGTTATCTGATATCCTCACACGCGAGGCTTTTGAAAATGCCATTATCACAAATGCCGCGATCGGCGGCTCGACAAACTTTATCATACATTTGCTTGCTGTTGCCGGACGGATGGGCATACCGTTGACGCTTCATGACTTTGATAAGCTTTCAGCGAATGTTCCTTTTGTTGCAAACATCCAGCCATCGGGCAAATTCTTCATGGAAGATCTTTATTATGCGGGAGGGTTGCCTGCCGTAATGAAGGAAATTGATCAGTTTCTTCATGGCGGGTGTCTAACCGTAAATGGCAAGACCATCAAAGAGAATTACGATCAGTCTGCGTGCTACAACCGGGAAATCATCGCTACAGTTGAAAAGCCATTTAATCCGCTTTCGGGTGTCGCCATTCTGTCGGGCAACCTTTGCGAAAATGGCGCCGTGATAAAGCCTTCGGCGGCGGATCCGAAATTGATGAAGCACACCGGAAGGGCCGTGGTGTTCGAGGACATCGATGACTATAAGACTCGTGTAGATGACCCTGATCTTGATGTTGATGAGTCATGTATTCTGGTGCTGAAGAATGTCGGACCTATCGGATATCCAGGTATGCCGGAAGTTGGCAACATTTCCCTGCCTAAAAAAATACTCGAGAAAGGGATTCATGATATGGTCCGTATCTCTGACGGCCGTATGAGTGGCACAGGTTTCGGAACGGTCATCCTGCACGCATCGCCCGAGGCCGCCCTGGGTGGAAATTTTGCTGTAATTCAGGATGGTGATATTATAAGTCTTGACGTATTCAACAGGATGTTGATATTGGAAGTCACGGAAGAAGAACTTAAGAAGCGCAGGATGGCATGGATTCCGCGATATAAAAAATACGAACGTGGCTATGTGAGTTTATACCAGCAGCACGTCGAGCAGGCGCACCTCGGCGCTGATATGACCTTTCTGAAAGGAGGAAGTGGTAGTGAGGTGTCGAGAGACTCGCACTAAGTTAAGTTATGAATTATGAATTATGGGTTGGTGCGTATGCATGTGCATCCGTAATAAGATCAAATTATGAAATGGCCATGCACCCCGTTCACCCAAAGTGATGATGATTTTGTCTGGCCATTCCATGTGACAACTAAAAACAATTATTAACACATGAAATCGTCATGCACTGCGTTCACCCAAAAGGATGTTAATTAACCATGCGATTCCATGTGACAACTAAAAACAATTATCAACACATGAAAGCATTTCAAGATAAGGTTGCTATTGTAACGGGTGCGGGTCAGGGGATTGGGTTGGATATTTGCGGGGAGCTGGCGGCGCAGGGGGCAAGCGTTGTATTGAATGATATCGAGGTGTCTCTTGCGGAAGAGGCGGCACGAAGTATTCGCGAGCAACATGGACGATGCATACCTTTTGGTGGAGACGCGTCAGACGTTTCCTTTATCCGGCAGATGGTTCGTGAAGCGGTTGCCCAATTTGGCAAGCTGGATATTGTTGTCGCCAACGCGGGCATCACGCTATTTGGCGACTTCCTTGAATATAAGCACGAAGATTTCACACAGGTTATGAATGTAAACCTCGGTGGAAGCTTCTTTCTCGCCCAGGCTGCTGCAGTTCAAATGAAGGATCAGGGAAGTGGTGGGCGCATTTTATTTATGTCCTCGGTAACCGGACATCAGGCACATAAAAACCTTGCTGCATATGGTATGAGCAAGGCGGCTCTCGAGATGCTTGCCAAGACTCTCGTGCCGGAGTTGTCACCGTACCGGATCACGGTAAATGCAATTGCCCCAGGCGCCACCGCCACTGAACGCACTTTGATGGATCCCGATTACGAAGAGACGTGGTCGCGCATAACGCCAATGGGAAAGCCGGCAACAACAACAGATATCGCAAACGCAGCGCTGTTCTTGGTATCACCTCTGGCAGGTCACATTACCGGTCAGACACTCGTCATTGACGGTGGCTGGACAAGCGTGAGCCCGTCTCCGTACGAACAGTAAAGGATGTATCAGCCAAGTCCGATTTGTGGTCCGAGAAATTTCGCGCATGCAATCCGTCTACCAGCGGTCACGTATTAATTTTTTGCAGATACTGAAATCTCTTTTACATTTGCAATCCCAAAAGAGCGAATAAAGACTTTTTTGGAGATTGGGAGCTTAGCTCAGCTGGTTCAGAGCATCTGCCTTACAAGCAGAGGGTCGGGGGTTCGAACCCCTCAGCTCCCACGTTAATTATCAGGCAGTTACCAGTGAGCTAAGTTTATCCCCTTTTCTTTCCACGAGGGTAATCAAGGTTCTTAAATAGCAAGATAATGTGCTTTTCGGCTTTTGCGGCGACTTACGTGTAGCACTGTCAGCAGCTTATGTATTTCACCTCGAACGTGGGCGACCGCAAGCGTCTCCGCTGCAAGCTCATTAAGGCATTGAATGACGCCAAAAATGTTTTGTGCGATAACGCCATTTCCCTCCTTGTTGCAAGTATGGACAACTCGTCACCACAGCTTTTGGTACACGAACGTGGAGAATCTAATTTGGAATTACATCGTCCAATCCACAATTCTGTCCTAATGATTACCTTATCAAGCGGACGAACTTCATCCACAAGATCATTAATCAGTTTTTCAGTATCTCCGCAGTCATTGTCCAAAAAGAATTACGCACAGTCTTCTACCCTAATTTATCAACTGGCCGAATTGAATCATGCTTGATCGGCCATTCCTTCGATGTTTCTTTTATTGCGTTCAGTCTGAAACAGCCCCTGTAAATACTGACGGACTTTGGGTAAGAGGTTACAAGTCTTCAATTTAAAAACTGCCTGATAATCCATAGATATGAAGATAAGTTGTCCTTACAGACAACTTGAAGTTCCCCATAGATTTGGATTTTGTTAATTTTTTTTGCCGTTTTTTTCTAAACTCCCCGTAGAGAATACACGCTTTTAAAACGGTATGGCTATGCGCAAATATATAAAAAAATATCCGTATCTATTTGACTTTTAATGAATTAAATTTAACAAAGTAGAATTAGTTGTCACATGGAATACGCCAGGCTTATTATCGTGCCCTTGGGTACAGGCACTGCGTGGCTATTTCATCTCTCAACTTTCAACAAAATTTGTATTTTATCTACCACCGCCGACTGTTCCAACTCCTTGGCAAAGAAGGTGAGTTCGTAGTAATACCTCGACGTATCCTCATATCTGTCTCGCGCTTCAACGTTCGCACATCCTCTGTATTCGATGGAAAAATCCTTTTTCACCTTTCCTGTAACCGGATGAGGTGCGCTGCTACGAATCGTATCGGCCTTACATCCGTCAAATTGAAAACCAAGGCGATTATAGAATTGCTTTGATAATAAGGTATCCTCATCGAAAACCACAGGCGTGGTCATAAAGAATTCGAGCGTATTAACTGTGCGGGTTTCAGGAGGCCCGGAAATTCTCACGGTAAAACCTTCGGGCCTTTTTATGAGACTTTCATCTGTGCCGATTGAGTCCGCAATTTGTTTTTTGTCTTTAACGCCCAGTATCCTTTTTATATCGCCAAAGCCAGTGGACTGATATACTGGCCTGGCGCACTTTCGGCAAGGCTTAAAGTTATCAACATTCCTCGTCTTTCGGATCTTGCCACCAGAGCACAGCTGCAGGCTCGCGCAATGCTCCTGATCGTGATAGGTATCCGGAGTTTGAATACAAACAAAGTGTACTGGCCCACCTTTGCTACCCTTCTGGGCAATAGCGGACTCGTAAGAAATGCAAAGTACAAGACAAAGTATCAGTTTCATAAGTTCCTTAAGTCGAGCTTACCCGGTGGTCAGGTGCGTCGCCATCGGATAGTCGTTGGCAGCTTCAATAAATGTATCCTGATAATCTGGGGAATTTCACTTTTTTTAGTGATCACTTTGAAGGTTCGGTGCCAGCGTGCTTTGTTTGTCTGCGCTTATCAATGAAAATGTAGACCACCAGAAGCACCAGGGAAATACTTGCTATCCAAATTAGCGCTCTTTCAATCTTTCCATTCCTGCCGTAAAGGGCAATCAGCAAAACGACCGGGCTAATCCCGGTCATCGTTGCAAGAATAAATTTCTTGTAGTTCATTTCAAGAATCCCTGCTGCAAATCCAAGTCCATCGCTAATTAGTGAAGACAGGCGAGCGATAGCAATGGCTTTAAACCCGTATCGGTCCACAAAGACTCTTATCTTTTCCTGAACCTTTTCTGACACAAATCTGTCAAGCGCCTTTGGTCCCAGTTTCTTTCCAATGAAGTAACCGAGTGAAGACGATGCAAATACACCTGTAAGGCAGATCAACGATCCCCATATTGGCCCGTAACAGACTATTGCAATGATGAACAATAGTATATTTGGTATCACGAACATGAACATTTGCACGGTCATGGTTAATATCAAAACGATCGGGCCAAGCAGCCCGAATTGCCGGACCCATTCTGATATTCGGTCGTTGTCTTCACTGGTTATCACCTCAAACGCCTCATTCACGCCAGCCTGAAACGCTGGGAATACAAAATAGCTGGCAACCAGTCCAGCGATCACAGAAAGCGGTATGTATAGTAACGCCTTACTTGTTGTGCTGTTTGAATTATCCGTTTTACTCTTCACCATAATCTCAACAAGGCATAAGTCCGCGGCTCAATCTAATCAAAATCCTTCATCCAGGATACATTACAATGTCCCCAAAATTTTTGGAAACCCTCTGAACCTGTGCGTCTTTCCGTACCCAGGCCTGCATCCTTTCGGGCCTGAATCACCAATCTTCCCGAGCGTGCACGTCGCTATTTCTTACTTGCTGCTGGCGCACTCGTCAACCTGTGCAACAGTATGGCTACACGCCTGGCTTCCATGGGAATTGTGCGCGGATCGGCAGTCTCGTTCACCGTGTGTCCACCGGAACACCGTGGACCTAACCCGTCGAGGGCCATGTCCACAAAGCCTGAGGTGAATGAAATGTCTGCTGCGCCTGCATCACGGGGCTTGACGGCACGGACGTTACCGTAGCCAACATCCACACTCACCTTGTCGTAAAACTCGAGGAGCTTGTAGTTGCCCGTCGTAGGAGCAAGGGGCGGGTACCCCTCTCCAAAAACGATCTCGGCCTTCGTTTTTGGCAAATGCTTCTCAACAATATTCATCATCTCCTCCTGCGCCTTCTTCAACTGCGCCGGTGACATCGCCCTTATATCGCCGGTCACAATCACTTCCTTTGCCACGATATTGTCTTTACCAAAAGCATTTCCACGCTTCATGTCCGCGTCATGCTCGACGGTAGTGCCGCCAAGAATGACGCCCGGGTTAAAGGTCAGATTTTCTTCCTTTGATAATGTTGAATAAAGGTCGTTCAAAATACGGCTTGCCTCAAAAATGGCGCCTGCCCCAACCTTGTCTGTGAATACCTGTGACGAATGTGCGGGAGTACCCGTAACCGTAAGCTTCCAGCCTGAAGAGCTCCGTCGGGCTATGATCGCTGACTCGAACTTTCCATCTCCATCCTCAAACCCGATAGCTATATCGGCTTGTTTAGCAGCCTCAATCAGGTCATGCCTTGCTGTTGACAAAGGATCTCCGCTGTGCTCTTCGTCGCCGCTCATGACAACAATGATGTTCATTTCATTTAGGACACCAGCCTTGTTTAGTGCCTGCAGGGACTGAATCATAATTACGTCTCCGCCTTTCATGTCGCCAGCTCCAGGGCCCTGCGCCGTTGAATCGTTGATCAGCGCGAACTTTTGAAATGGGCTGGACAATTCAAATACGGTGTCAAGGTGACCGATCAGCAGCACGGTTTTGCCGCCCTGGCGGCCTTTATGCTCTGCAATCAGATGCCCCGCGCGGCCAAAAGATCTTCCGTCTACCCACCGGGTTGTAAAGCCCAAAGCGTCAAACTTCGTCTGAAATAACTGTCCGACTTTTTTTACACCTTCAAAGTTCATTGTTCCGCTGTTGATGTTTACGGCATCCTCCCATAATTTCATTATCTCCGGCGTGAAAGAATCAATACTTTGGGAAATTTTGCGTTCTGTCCTGGAGAGTTGGGCGGACGCGAAGCCATAAATAAAAACAAGTGCGGGGATGATCAGGTAAAGTTTCATGTGTTAATAATTGTTTTTTCGTAGTCACATGGAATGGCCAGACCAAATTATCATCACTTTGGGTGAACGGGGTCCATAGCCATTTCATAGGTTATTTCTTGTGCGCCGCGATATTAAAGGCAGCAGAACGTCATCTGAAAATTGTCACGTTAAGATTAAGCAAACTAAATGGTCTGCACAAACACGAAGCATCCGGAGGTGTGGTGGTGGAGGCAATCCGGGCATTATTATTGTCTGTCATCGTACCTGTAAACCTGTGGCTTAACGGACGTTTACCGCATTTTTAGGAATTGTCTAGTACCTTTGCGCTTACATTTTTTGAACTTTTGAGAATCTTCCGCAAAATAGTTTTGTACGTGGCATTGGCCTTTGGGGTGATTATCCTCTCAGTAACGATCTCCGTTGTGCTTTTTAAGGACAGGATCATAAATCAATTCATCCGCGAAGCCAACAAGAAACTGAACACGCCGGTAAAGGTTGGAAAGATAGATGTATTTGTATGGAAAAATTTTCCAATGTTATCCATCGTAATGAAAGACGTGTATGTGGAGGATAGCCACCCTGGATTATACCCGTTACTCACCGCCGCTGAGGCTTCGTTTGAATTGAATTTAATCGATGCCTGGGGTGGAGACTATGTTGTACAAGGACTTCAGCTCATCGACAGTGAAACCAACCTGAAGATAAACAGCAAGGGCGAAAACAACTATACGATCGCGAAACCAAACCCCAGTGCGACAGCCGGCTCCGTCTCGTTCGCAATTCACAATGTTGCGTTAAAAAACATTAAAGTTAATTATACCGATCACAGCAACGATCAGGAACATTCCTACACCAGCAAGAACCTGATCGCATCCATTGAATCTTCTAACGACGTGTATGCTATCCAGATGGCCGGTGAGCTCACCACACAGAAGGTCACCATAGAGAAGCGCTCCTACCTGGCGGGCAAATCATTCGAAATTGAAAGTGACCTGGTATATGACGATGTCAAAAAGAGTTTGCAAATAAAGCCCAGCCTGCTTAACCTGAAACAGTCGGGCTTTAACGTTTCAGGTATCTACAACTGGAAAAAAAAGAATCTGATAGACATCGTAGTTGATGGGAAGGACACCGACATACAAACGATTATTTCCTTTTTGCCTGAATCAACGGCCGGCCCTCTTAAACAATACAAAAGCAAGGGCAGCGTATATTTCCGCGCAAAGCTAAAGGGCGAGATTAGTGCTGATAGAAGTCCATCGTTGAGTATAGATTTTGGTTGCACCAACGCCACCGTTTATCATCCCGAATATAAATCACGCATTGAAGATGCCAGTGTGACAGGTACATTTGCCAGCAGCGAGATGCTCAATGCCGGGTCCGCTATACTCACGCTGAAAAATGTGAGCGGCAAACTTAACAACGAACCGTTTTCTGCAAACCTTAGAATTCAAAATTTTAAAAGTCCGGAGGTATCCTGCAATTTTAAGGGACGCGTTGATGCCGGCGCGCTATTGGGATTTTATCCAATACCAAATATCCGTCAGGCTTCCGGAGCATTGCGTGCAGATGTTTCTTTCCGGGGGAAGATCGATTTACTGAAGCAAAAATCTACTGCCCAGGGCGTAAAAACACAGGGCACGATTGATCTTCAGCAGATTGCATTTGCTTTCGGTGAAGACGACGTCAGGTTAAAGGATCTTAATGGAAATCTCCAGTTCAGCAATAATGATTTGGCACTTAGCAATGTGACGGGAAAGCTGGGTAACAGCGATTTCACGCTTAACGGATTCTTCAAGAACATCATCACCTTCCTCCTTTTTGAGAATCAGCCAATCGGGATAGAGACCGATCTCAAGTCGCAATTCCTTGATGTCGACCAACTATTCGCCATGGGATTTGGCGATCCCTCCGCGGGGAAGTCTCAGAATTACGAATTCAGTATATCCCGTAATATCAATCTCAATTTCAATTGTGATGTCAAGCGCTTGCGTTATAAACGTTTTCACGCTAACAATCTGAAAGGCGATCTGCTCGTAAAAAATGAAATGGCAGTATCACGGAATATCGTGTTCAACTCCATGGGTGGTGATATGAAATTTTCCGGCATCGTGGATTCTCACAATAAGAAGGCTGTTGATGTTGTCAGCACTTTTAAGTTGAATGGCATTTACGTGGACAGCATATTCTACGTCTTCGAAAATTTCGGGCAGGACTTCATCCAGGACAAGCACTTAAAAGGTCAAACATCGGCTGACGTCAGTTTGGAAATGGTATTGGATCAAAATCTTGAGCTGTTCTCCGAAACACTTATCGGGGACATCAGCGCCTCTATTAAAAATGGCGAGCTGAATAACTTTGAGCCCATGAAAAAGCTTAAGCGATTCCTGAATGATGAGGGCCTCAGCCGCATGCGATTTTCAGATATTAAGAATGACATCCATATCGAAAAGAAGACAATTTACATTCCGCAAATGGAGATACGGACGAATGTCACGACGATCAAGGTAACCGGCACGCATACTTTTGACCAGCTTATCAATTACCACATCATAGCACCCCTTCGAAACCATAAAAATGTAAACTATCAGGAAGCGAAAGGGGCGCTGGAAGAAGATGGTTCGGGACAGAGCAAATTATTTCTTAAAATTTCCGGCACTACGGATGATTACCGTGTATCCTACGATACTGAAGCAGTAAAGAAAAAAATTGCCGGTGACATGAAAAAAGAAGTGCAGGAGCTAAAGGAAGCTTTCAAGAATAAAGGCACAAAAAAGAAAAAGGAAGTGGAGCTCGCAAAGGATGAATACTTTGACTGGGACGATCAGTAGCTACAAGCTTGTGTGCCTCCGCCCGAGGATCTGACGATGAATCGCCAAGTTTGCACAATCGGACTTAAAGCTTGCCGCTTGAAGCTATTCAATTGCTTCCAATAGAAAATCATTTAATGGTTTTGCCGCGCGCATCACGTCGGTCAGTTTCTTCACAAACTTCTTGTCAGAAACCTCATCATCCTGAAAGGTGTAATCCACAATAAAGCTCTTTAATCTTAGCCACTCAATGTGAGGGTGATCCTTGGCATATCCTTTCGGGGAGGTTTTCAGCTTATCATCCTGCCAGAATTTTGCAAAGTATTTCTTAAACTTCGCTTCACTGAAGAGATTCTTTAACGCCTCTCCATTGTAATCTATCTCCTGCCTGATCGCTGCCAGATTCTCAGGAGGCGGCATAAATAAGCCCATCGCTACAAAGCTTTTATTGCCCGGCTCCAGCTGAAAATAATATCCGGGCGTACCCATGGTCTTTCCCACAGCTGAAAACGCCACACCCATATTCGTTTTGTATGGCTTTTTATTCTTGCTGAATCGGACGTCGCGGTATATCCGGAAGGTAAGCTTCTTTGGGTCGAGACCTTCCAGCGATGGGTCGAATACGATCATCTTCTCCAATAGCTCCGTTGCAAAACCTTCAAAGTCAGCCTTCACTTCCAGATATCGTTCCTTGTTCTTGGCGAACCATTCGCGGTTATTATGTCTGGCAAGGTCCGTTAGAAATTTTAGCGCTTTGTCGATGTTCACGTAACTGTTTCAAATAAATTCAACAATAGCTTCCAGTCCGATGCCGCGGGAGGCTTTAACAAGGATGGTAGCATCCTTTAACGGATTGCTTTTCAATTCCTGGATAAGTGAATCTTTAGTCTCAAACAATTGGGCCGGCGGATATTCGTCTTTCGCCCACCTCATCAATGTTCCGCAAAGCAATATTTGTTTGAATGACAGATTGCTTATCAGCCTGCCAACAGCGCGGTGTTCGGTCTCTGCTTCCTCCTCCAGTTCAAACATGTCGCCCAGGATGAGCACTTTATTCGCTGACTTCATTGCCGCAATATTTTCAATGGCTACCTTCATCGAGCTGGGGTTGGCGTTATAGGCATCCAGAATTATAGTATTTCCATTTTTGTAAACCAGTTGCGACCGCATATTGGCCGGGGAATATTGGGCTACGGCCTCGTTTGCCGCCGCGTCTGATACCCCAAAAAACTTCCCGATGCATAATGCTGCGGCGATGTTTTCAAAATTATAACTGCCCACAAGATTGCTTTCAACAATCTCACCATTTTCGGCCTTTACGGTAACAAATGGATCTGCTGCTACCAGGTCACAACTATAATAATCACCGCCGCGGGGGTAGTAAACCGGCTCTTTGATGCGCCGGCCTAAGTTCGAAAGTATCTCATCGCCCGAGTTGATAAATACTTTACCGCTGTTGATGATCAGATGTTGGTAAAGCTCTGTTTTTGCCCTGATTATATTTTGGTAACCTCCGAAGGTGCCGATGTGAGCTTTGCCTATATTGGTGATCAGGCCATGTGTTGGATCTGCAATCGAGCAAAGCAAGGCAATTTCACCAACGTGGTTGGCGCCCATTTCCACTACCGCGATGTCCATCGTCGGATCAATCGCCAGCAACGTCAAGGGAACACCGATGTGATTATTCAAATTGCCTTTCGTGGCATAGGTGCGGAATTTTTTACTTAATACCGCATTGATCAACTCCTTGCTGGTAGTCTTTCCGTTAGATCCGGTCAATCCGATAACAGGGATATTCAGCTTCTTCCGGTGGAACACCGCCAGCTGCTGAAGTGTTTGAAGCACATTGCTTACCAGCAGGCATTGATCGTTAAACTGGTACGCCGGTTCATCGATGACGGCATAGCGCGCACCTTTTGCCAATGCCTCCTGCGCAAATTCGTTGGCATTAAACCGATCCCCTTTTAGCGCAAAGAAAACAGAACCGGGAATAATTTTGCGGGTATCTGTCGATACCTGGCGTGATTCCAGATAAAATGAATATAACCCTTCAATTTCCATAGTCATTTCATCTTATACCCAAGCCGCCAGAATAGGGATTATGATTCTGGAAAAGTATCTTGCCGGGGCAAGATAACAGCTGGCCTTTGGTCAGCGTTAGACAGATAGAAATTATTTTTGATGATCAGGTTCTTCCAGATTGCTGCTTGTCTTTTTCCCCTGCACTGCCACGCGCAGTTCACGTATGTGATGGAAGAAAGCATATCTGTGCGTGACATTGATAACGAGCCATTGTCGATGCCCTGGGCTGGCGGATTAAATGCAGCCCAGTACAACACAATGGATCTCGATCTTGACGGAAAAGATGATCTGGTGTTGTTCGACAGAACGGCCGATAAGGTTATCTCCTTTCTCAACGCGGATGGTCAATACTTAGCCGCCCCGCAGTATCAAGGCTTTTTCCCCGATGACATCACTAACTGGCTATTGCTTCGTGACGCCAATTGCGATGGCAGAAAAGACATTTTTACCGGCAACAACCTTGGCATTAAAGTATACATGAATATCACGCAGCCCGATGGAAAGCCTGCCTGGGAGCACGTTTTATTTCACCCGGGCAACGGCGGGCAGGCCAGCGAAGTATTGCTGACAAAGGGCTTCTCCACAAAAGTAAATCTTCAACTGCAGTTCGATGATGTTCCGGCCATTGTCGACGCTGATGGTGACGGCGACCTGGATATTTTTAACGTGCGCTTTGTGGGTAACGGTACCGTCGAATACCATCAGAACTTCAGCATGGAAAGGTATGGCACCTGTGATTCGCTTGATTTCGAACGCATCACACAGAGCTGGGGAAATTTTGTGGAATGCGCTTGTGGAAGTTTTGCTTTTGATGGCGCGGGATGTCCCGAAGGTGGAAGAACACAGCACGCGGGCGGCAAGAGTCTGCTGGCCTTTGACGCCGATGGGGATGCGAAGCTGGATTTGTTATTTTCAGAAGCCACCTGCACTAACCTTTACTTTCTGAAAAATGAGGGTACATTGACGTCCCCGGTTATCGATGAAGTTGCTGTTTATCCTCCAGACAGGTCCGTGGATTTTCTGCTGTTCCCTGCTGCATTCTACGAGGATCTCGACTTTGACGGAGTAAAAGACCTTATCGCGGTTCCCAATATTTTTACAAAAACCTATTTGCAAACTGACTTTATGCATTCCAACTGGCTTTATAAGAACACCGGATCCAATGAATCTCCGAGTTTTGCTTTTTTGCAGAGTGATTTTTTGCAATCTTCAATGATCGACGTTGGTGATAATGCAGTACCAGCGTTTGCCGACAATGATGGTGACGGCGACTATGACATGTTTCTTAGCCAGAATACATCTGCTTCCATTCCTGCTACTATCACGTTATTTGAAAACATCGGAACCGCTTCGGTGCCTGAATTCCGGATCGCCAATACCGACATGTGGGAATTTTCAGCGTCGTCTTTCTACAATTTAAAAATCCAGTTCACAGACATCACCAGGGATAACAAACCGGACCTGGTGTTTACAGCGACCAGTCTGCAAACGGGTACGACTGCGCTGTATTTTGTAGCCGGTACCAGTCAGGGCAGGATCGATCTGGCTGGCCAGGCGATGCAGGCGACCGATTTTACAATTGGTTCATCTGACAACATTTATGTATCAGACATTGACAGAGATGGTCTTCCAGACCTGCTGATCGGGCCGGTAAATGGATCGTTAGAATGGTGGAAGAACAGCGGTGGCGACGTCCTGGCCTTTAACCTTGAAGATGAAAGTTATCTTGGCCTTTCCTCCACCGTACTCCGGCAAAACATATCTTGTTACGCAGACGATCTTGACGGCAATGGCACTACAGATCTCGTCTATGGTGATCAAAGCGGGAAGCTTTTCATCGTCAGCGACTTCAGAGAAGCAAACGACGCTACAGAAGCAATTTCACAAATAATATCCAATCCGATTTCTGATGAGTACGAATCGAGGAATCTTGGCGGCAAGATATGGCCAACAGCGGTTAATCTGTTCAGCTCCACCAAGCCATCGATCGTTGTCGGCAATACGCTGGGCGGGGTAACAATCCTTCGACATCAGGAAGCAGAAAACTTGCCGGAGGCCGCAGTGATTGATATTTATCCAAACCCAGTCACCAAAAAAGAAAACGTTACGCTCCGGATTACGATTGATCGGCCTGCCTTTTTGGAAACATTCTCCGTACTTGGGCAGAAACTATCACCCGCAACGTATTTGTTGGCTAATCAGGAATATACCTATGATGTCGCACACCTCAAGGCAGGGATGTACATCCTGCGTTTCACGGCTGACAAGAAGACGTTCTCAAGAAGACTTGTTATCCGCTGACTAACCAAATCCATCAAAAAATCATCAATGCCAAAAGCTTTTATTTTCGACATGGACGGTGTGCTCATTGACAGCAACCCTACACACAAGATCGCGCTGCATCAGTTTTGTAAAGAGCATGGCCATGAGTTAACGGAACAGCAACTCAGGGAGAAGGTCTATGGACGTATGAACCGCGATTGGCTGACGAGCGTTTTCGGCGACTTGCCTGAGGAAAAGTTGCGTCAATATGCCGATGAAAAAGAAGCGCTCTTCCGCAGGCTGTATCATGATATCAAGCCTCTGGATGGCCTGATTGATTTTCTGAAGAAGATGGATAACGAAAATCTTCCGAGAGCCATTGCGACGTCGGCGCCGAAGGCAAACGTAGATTTTGCGCTATCGAAAACCGGGCTTGCTCCTTTCTTCGAGATAATTCTGGACGATTCCTTCGTCACCAGCGGCAAGCCTGATCCCGAAATTTATCTCAAAACCGTGGCGGCACTTAATATGGTCGCCGGGGACTGCGTTGTGTTTGAGGACTCATTGTCCGGCGTCAAGGCAGGAAAAGCTGCGGGCTGTAAAGTTGTTGGCATTATGACCACCCATACCGCCGAAGAGTTATCAGAAACACATTTCAGCATTCCGGATTTCAGCAATTCAGACCCCAAATCAATTCTCGGGAGGCTTTTTTGAGTCCCGGCACATTATTTTAACATCGAATTGGATTATTGACCCTGTTTTAGCGATATTTGCAGTCCCATTTTTAGAAGGATTAAAATAAGCGGATATGGCTCGAGTTTGTCAAATTACTGGAAAACGGCCTCAGGTTGGTAACAATGTTTCTCACGCCAATAACAAGACGAAGAGAAGATTCCTGCCAAACCTTCAGAAGAAGCGTTTTTTCATCCCGGAAGAGGGGAAATGGATTACTTTGAAGGTGAGCACAAAGGCGATCAAAACCATTACAAAATATGGTATTTCTGCCGTCCTTAAGGAAGCAAAAGCGAAAGGCCATCTAGTCGGTAAAATATAGCATATCATGGCAAAAAGAGGCAATAGAATTCAGGTAATCTTAGAATGCACGGAGCATAAGACCTCCGGGCTTGCGGGCATGAGCCGGTACATCACGACGAAGAATCGTAAGAATACCACGGAAAGATTGGAGTTAAAGAAATACAATCCGATCATGAAGAAAAATACACTTCACAAAGAAATCAAATAAGCTATGGCAAAGAAAGTAGTTGCAACCCTGAAGAAAACAGACGGAAAGAGCTATGCAAAGGTGATCCGAGCTGTAAGGTCCGAAAAAACCGGCGCATATACGTTCAGAGAAGAGATCGTAGCAGCGGATCTGGTAAAAGAGGTTCTTGCTAAAAAGTAAAGAAATTTTGTCCCTTCATTGAAAAGTCCCTTACCGGGACTTTTTTATTTATAAACAAACGCAAGGAGTATGTCCATTTTCGGAAATCTGTTTTCGTCAGAAAAAAAGGAATCGCTCGATAAAGGCCTTGAAAAAACTAAGGACAGCTTCTTCGGTAAGCTGGGCAAGGCTATCGCCGGAAAGTCAACCGTGGATGACGAAGTACTGGATAACCTGGAAGAGATTCTGGTCGCCTCGGATGTTGGTGTAGGTACGACACTAAAGATCATAGACCGCATTCAGCACCGGGTAGCACGCGATAAATATCTCGGCACATCAGAGCTTAACAAGATCCTGAAGGAGGAGATCGCGTTTTTGTTATCTGAAAACAATGCTGGCGATGTCCAGAATTTCGAAACCCCTTCTGACAAAAAGCCCTATGTCATCATGGTGGTAGGAGTTAATGGTGTGGGTAAGACAACCACCATTGGAAAGCTTTCGGCACAATTTAAGAAAACTGGAAAGAAAGTAATTCTTGGCGCGGCGGACACATTTCGCGCAGCTGCTGTTGAGCAGCTGAAGCTTTGGGGCGAACGTGTAGGGGTACCGGTAGTAGCGAAGGGAATGAATACAGATCCCTCTGCCGTTGC
Source organism: Chryseolinea sp. (assembly GCA_031400145.1). Taxonomy (GTDB): domain Bacteria; phylum Bacteroidota; class Bacteroidia; order Cytophagales; family Cyclobacteriaceae; genus Chryseolinea. The sequence goes on from JANNPM010000009.1 coordinate 21,273, forward strand.
ATTCGACGCTGTAAAAGAAGGAAAGGACAAAGGATTCGATGTTATCATTATCGACACGGCAGGCCGTCTGCATACCAAGATCAATCTCATGGCAGAGCTAACCAAGATCAAGCGTGTGATGCAAAAAGTGATTCCCGATGCTCCTCACGAAGTGCTGTTGGTGCTGGATGGAAGCACAGGTCAGAATGCAATGGTTCAGGCAAGAGAATTCACCAAAGCAACCGAAGTTACAGCGTTGGCCATTACAAAGCTGGACGGAACGGCTAAAGGCGGAGTAGTCATTGGAATATCTGATGAATTTAAGATACCGGTAAAATACATTGGAGTAGGTGAGAAAGTAGATGACCTGCAAACATTTAACAAAGTGGAGTTCGTCGATTCACTTTTTAAGCAAACCTGACGGTGTCTCCCGAACAGGAAGCCGGAAAAACAATTGATAATTGAATCCCCAGTAATATTCCCTGTTGGTCCGGCCGTAGCCTGGCACATCGTGAGGCTCCATAGCTGTATCATCGTCGGTGTTTAGCGCAAATTTCAACCGCGCCGTGTAGCC
>JANNPM010000108.1:0-13395 GCA_031400145.1 Chryseolinea sp.
GTCAATTAAACAACTGCGAAATATTCCCTTTTGTAGGGACGGGAGTTACCCACATTCCAACATGCATAATAACAACTATGAACTTAGTTATTCTTAACTAAGAAGGACCAAAAAGTGGTCCAAAGAATGGGGAGTACTAAACTTGACTTTACACTGGCATACAACGTGGTAAAATTCTGTTCTGGTGCAATTGTATTTTTTAGCGGCAATGTGTTGACGTAAAAACCGATTTGCTCTTCGAGTCCTGCGTGATTGCGACCAGCAACTGCCGTACCGACAACGATGTCACGCTGATTGGTATACCGATAGAACAATATATTCCAAAGGGTCAATAAAGTAATAAAGAGACTGCCCTCGCACTGTCTGCTTAAATCTTTCAAATCGCTGGTAACTTGTTTGGAGAGATAGAATTCAATGACTTCACCATGATGTGTTTTGACTTTCGGCCTCATCCCAATGTTTGGGAGCTCAAGTCCATTCACTCTCTCGGAAAAAATTTGCATCCAGTACTTTTTTTCCTCTGCAAAATTATTTTCCGCTAATTGCCTTGTCTGCCACGACGCATAGTCCTTATACTGAATGTCAAGTGGAGAAAGGTCCGGCGTTAGGTTCTGACAAAAACTATTGTAGTAGTTCAATACGTTATTTGCCAGTACCCCTAACGACCATCCATCGCTGATGATGTGATGCATGATGTAATAAAAACGATAGTCTGAAGAAGATACCTTGAAGAGCATTGCCCTTATCATGGGACCTTGTGTCAGGTCAAATGCCTTCAAGCCATCCTGCTCAATCCGTTGATCAACAGTCTGCACTGCATCATCTCTATCGCTGAAATCAAGAAATGATATTTTGAAATCAAGTTTACCCGATGGGATTATCCATTGCCTTATTTCTCCACGACTGTCCTCCCGAAATACTGTACGTAGTATTTCATGACGTTCAATGACCGCATCAATTGCCTTTCGGAATATATCAAATTTGAAATCCCCAGTAAGTGGAATCTCGTTTGGAATCATATAAGCCTTTGATATTTCTGGGAACTGGCTCAATATCCATATTCGGCGTTGTGAGACAGATATTGGGTAGCACTCCTGTATTTCAACTGGCTGAATCCGCTGGAAATCATTTTGTCCAGCATACTTCTTAAGGTATGCGACAAGCGCAGGCTTGTTGTTTCGGATTTTTTCAATCAGTATTTCAGATACATCATCGCCCTCAAAATTTATTAGCAGATCTTCTTTATCAAGGGAAATGGAAATATCATGATGCTGTAATTCCAGCAATAAACTATTTGTATTCATCACAATCTAAATTTTAAGAAGTCTGACTTGTGACTTATTTTTTTGTGTTTTCAGCAGAGTGGAAATGTTGATCTCTTCTGCGAGCATGCGAACGGTAGCCTTTGAAAAAAAATCCTTTAAACTCACCTGCACATTGTACTGCTGGTGAATTCTTTTCAACATCGTCATTGCCTTCAATGAGTTTCCACCCAGTTCAAAGAAATGGTCATCAACGCCAATTCTACGTGCAATTACAAATGATTGCCATAAGGCACAAAGCTCAATTTCAAGCTTTGTCACTGGCGCAGTATATCCTTCGTCTATTTCTGTTGATTGATACTCAAGGATGTTAGTATTTTCTTTCAGGTTTTTGCTCGCTGCTGTATTATTCTTTATAGTGTCCATGTCATTGAATGACATTATCAGAGAATTAATTCCGTGGCTAAGCGAAATCTCAAATGCCTTCACGATCTCCTCCTCAGAAATATTTTCCTCACGAACATCATCGAGGTTAACAAGTGTCCACTGTGAATTTCCTGTCGGACCTGTTGCATCTCTGAATGCATCCGCATAAGTATCAAAAAAGATATTCTCATGAACTCGGCCGAGATATGATGAGAGCTTCAGCGGCGACCAGCGGAAGTCAAGCTCGTATTGGGCTAATAATTCATGAACGTTACAGAAGCCATTTAACTTTCTCGCTTGAACCTTCATTAAATTTCCCAGATCAGAAAGATCGGTCACTTCATTTTCCTGCGGAATGAAAATCACACCCCCCAAACCAACCTGGGTAGGGTCAACTTCTTGCAACAAACTTTGCAGTGCATTCAGATCTTGGGTGTCAACTTGATGGTAGTGCAGTCTTCCAGGACTACTTTCCTTCAAATGATTCCAAAACCGAATATCAGAGTCAGTATAGCTATTTGATTCTTTAAGTTTTTCTATTCCTGTGACCAAAACTTTCGCACCATGCTGGCGGACAAGGTATGCTCCAAGGACCAAACCCACTCTACAAAATCCATTGACGATCAGATAGCTTTTATTAGCGCTGATTGACGATAGTTCCAGATGATGGGAGGTACTTACATTTTCTACGATTGCTGTCCAGCGCTGCTTATTCCTAAAAGCAATATCAGAGTCAACAAAATTATGTCGTGCCTCGTTCGACAGTAACGCAGTCATGTCATTAGTTCGATCGCTGGCATCGATATCAATAAAACTCAAAAAGGCTGATGAATTTCCAGCCAGAATCATTTGCGCGGTTTTCTTCGCCAACGACACCGCCGGTTCCACCACTTCGTTTCCTAATATCCTTGAAGCTTGCGAAGTAAGAAAGGTAAACTTCTTCAAACTGTTGCCGTGATTGACGGCCAACAGTTGACACAGGTACATGATAGGTATGCACGGCTTTAAGACGTCTGCGGTAGAATTAATTCGCCATGCGTATACGACATGTTCAACAGCAATCCCGCGCTCGTCCAACGAATGGAACAACCGTTCAAAATGTTCATGATTCAAGACGTCAAGGCTAGTGAATGCTGGGGCCTCATGGTAGTCAACACCTGCCCTGACCTCCAAAATCTGGGAGTCACGTGCAAGTTCTTTTTTAAGAGCCTCGATTGAATTTTCGCCATCAGAGAAAATTAAGTATTGTTTTGAATACTCCGCATTCTTAGCATTTAAAACTGGCAATGATTTTTTCCAGCTGGTAAAATGTAATGCTCCATAAATATCCTTGCGTTTTAAATTAGCTTTTAACCCACCAGCAACCATCTGTGCAATGGGATTAACTTTTACTTGCAAATCGGTTTTGTCGAACACATAGCCGGGAGCATGGACTTTGCGAAATTTTTCAGATTGGTGTTCATGCCAGTCTATCTTCACTCCATGCTGCCACATTCTTGCAAGACATGTCAAGTAATATTCATGATCATTAATAATTTCTCTTGGATGTCGCAGAATATTGATCCCAAAAATTTCATCTTTATAAAACCTATTTTGTTTGAGAAACGAAGTAAGAGCCCCGCCCGAGCCAATTTCAATGTAGTTAGCCGACGTATGCTGAAGAAGGTAACTGATTCCCGAAAGGAAATTCACCGTGTGCCTAAGATGTTTGACCCAATAGTCCACTGACGTGGCTTCATTCTCCGTAATCTCTTTGCCACTGATATTGGAAATAAACGGAATTTGAAGTGTGCCAAACTTCACTTTCTCTAGCGCTTTCCTATAGTCATTAAGAATAGGATCCAACATCAGAGAATGTGCTGCTATTGAAATTTTCAATTCAGTAAAATTGACGTTGTCATCGTTGAGCCTCTTGATAAACGTATTTATATCCACTTTGGCTCCTGATACCACACATGAATCATCCATGTTGATGGTCGCAATCGACAGTTTATCGGTGAGATATTTTCGAACTTCTTCGGAAGAAAGTTCGACGCCAATCATACCGCCTTCCGGCAAATCCATCGTGAGTAAACCCCGCTGAATGACGAGTTCGAGTGCATCCTCAAATGAAAATACGCCACTAATACATGCTGCGACGTATTCTCCGAGACTGTGACCGATCATATACTGGGGTTGGATACCCATTTTCATGAGGGTTCTTGCAACAGCATATTCAACAAGAAAAAGTGTTGGTAGCATGTTGTCAATAGAATTAATGGCATTCGTGTTTTCAGCTGGCTCATCACTATATCCGACAATTGCTTTGAAGTCTTTCCCTGTTTTTTGCTTCAATAGCAAAAACCCTTGGTCCATTATTTCCTTAAAAAAAATTTCTTGCACATAGAGTTGGCGTGCCATCCCAAAGTATTGACTCCCCCCTCCGGAGAACATAAAAACTGTATTTCGCGCGCCCTTATTTGTTACCGATTCGACTGATGTAGCATTTATTTTTGCTAACGCATTTTTCACTCCCTCGAGGTTCTCGCTAACTAAAAAACTTCTGACCGGAAAATGTCTTCTCCCAATTTGCAATGTGGTAGCAAGATCTGATAAGATTTCCGGACCATTGTTGTTCAAAAAATGCTGTATCCGGACAAGATAGTCCTTCAAAGCTTTTTGTGACCTAGCTGAGAATATAAGAAGGTGATGTTTGTTCTGAGGAAGTGCTCTCCCATCATATGATGGGGCCTCTTCAAGCACAGCGTGGCCATTCGTTCCGCCAATCCCAAAGCTACTTACTCCGGCCCGCAAGACCTGATCGTCGGCTCCTTTCCATGGTTGAAGACTTTTATTCACATAAAAGGGACCGGCATTGAAATTGATACCTGGATTAGCAGTAACGAAATTAATTGAAGGGATCAGCAACTTATGTTTTAACGACAACGCTGTTTTGATGACGCCAGCGATTCCTGCTGCGGTATCAAGGTGTCCCAAATTTGATTTTATTGATCCAATGGCGCAACGGTGATTCGTATTATTGTTAAATGCTTTGTTTAAGGCTTCAATCTCAACGGGATCGCCCAGTTTGGTAGCGGTGCCATGAGCTTCAATATACGTTATGGATTCTGGTTCAACGCCGGCGACTTTATGCGCCAATCGAATGCAATCAGCTTGTCCGTTGACACTTGGTGCTGTGTATCCTACTTTTCGTTTGCCATCGTTATTAACCGCTGTTGAACGGATTACTGCATAAATATCATCCCGATCTTTTACAGCATCTTCAAATCGCTTTAACACAACCACACCGACTCCATCACCGAAGATCGTTCCAGATGATTTTTCATCAAACACCCGTGAATGACCATCCTTTGAAAAAATCAGGTCATCCTCATACATGTAACCGTATTCAATGGCTGTGTTGATATTCACTGCGCCGGACAATGCGATTGAACACTCTCTTAATAACAAACTCCGGCATGCTAGGTGTAACGCAGTCATCGAACTTGAACAGCCTGTATTTATATAAAAGCTGGGTCCTTTTAAATTGAGGCTATAAGAAATCAGCGTGGCCATGAAACTTTTGTCCGATAAACGGGCTGTCATAAAACCACTGACGTTAGATTGAGGATTTAAAATAATATGTGCTCGCCAATTAAGATTATCAGATGCTGAGAGATACATACCAATTTTCTCATTGTAATCATCAGGATTACAACCCGCATCCTCAAGCGCCGACCAAATCTGTTCATGCATCACTCGGGTTTGAGGATCCATAACGAGTGCCTCTTCCTTTGTATATCCAAAAAAAGAGTAATCAAAACTTCCAGGATCATCGATTAATGAACGACACTTTACAAAACTCGGATCACTCATCAGCACTGGCGCTACACCCATGATGACCAGCTCTTCATTCTTATAAAAATGTACAAGCTCTTTGCCATTAACTAGATTATTCCACAAAGCTTCAATCGTATCCGATTTCGGAAACTTACCTGACATACCAATAATTGCAATGTCTTTCTTGCGCTCTGTGCTTTTTATCACATTATTATTCATTTAAATTTTTCGTTATGAAACTAACGGCAGTTTCTATTTCTTCAGCCACACGAGACCTGGCCCAAAATGTCAATGATATGAACTGGAGATAGAGGAATAAGTGGATATGACAGACTAACGTATTCAGTTTTCGATCTGATCGATGAGGTCTTCAATCTCATTCGCAATGTTGGTGTCCGAATCAGACTCTACTTGAAGTGGCTGCAAAAATACGTTGTCCGATAGATCGCTAATATTTGCATATTGAAACAGCATCACGGGTTTCATATCCATTTTGAATTCATTATTTATTTCATTTAGCGCTTGAATCAATTTGATGGAGTTGCCGCCCAGATCAAAGAAGTTGTCATTAATGCCAACAGTGGAAGGGTTTCGCATAAGCACCCTTGAAAATATTTCTACAAGTTTTTTCTCTACTTCATTTCTTGCCGCTACATAAGCAGCGCTAGTCGACATTGCCGTATCGAACGGACTCGGCAATGCTTTCAAATTTACCTTGCCATTTGAAGTAACTGGAATTTCATCAATCTGAATAAAGTAAGATGGAATTTCGTAGTCTGGTAATTTCCCTGATAAATACTTTCGTAGCAATGAAGCATTCTGTTCAACATCAGCAACTATGTACGCGGTCAGCTGATTATCTAGACCTTCATTCTTTACCACACTGACAATTGCCTCTTTTATATTTGGCAGCAGTAAAAGTTGGGCTGTTATTTCCCCCAGTTCAATGCGATGGCCTCTAATTTTTACCTGGTTGTCTCTTCTGCCTAAATATGTTATACTACCGTCTCGGTTCCACTTTGCTACATCACCAGTCCTGTAAAAAATCTCGCCTGGATTGAATGGACTATCGATGAAACTTGCTTTTGTTAAAGGTTCATTATTAAGATAACCGTATGCAACTTGAACGCCTCCGATAAGAAGCTCCCCCGGAACATCAATCGGTTGCAATATCTTAGCATCATTCACGATGTAGATTTTTGTATTGGCGATAGGATATCCTATCGACACACCATTTAAATCGGTATCAACGCTGGTCAGATCAATGGCAGTAACGTCAATCGCCGCTTCGGTAGGTCCATAAAAATTATGAATGCAACACTGAAAACTAGTTTTAAATTGTTTTACCACTTTAGATGGTAATGCTTCACCACTACAAATAACATGTTTCAAACTGCGGCATCTATTAGCCTCAACGTTGTTAAGAAATACCTGTAACATGGAAGGAACAAAATGTATGATCGTAATTTCTTTTTCTGCGATAACACCTTCAAGGTAAAAAGGGTCCTTATGACCATCTGGATCTGCAAAAACTAATTTTGATCCAGTAATTGACGGCAATAATAATTCCCAGACCGAAACATCAAAAGAATAAGGGGTTTTCTGCAGCGTAATGTCACTTTTAACTAGTCCAAGATAATCGCGCATCCACAGCAATCTATTTTTCAATCCAATATGATGGTTTAAAACTCCCTTTGGAAATCCAGTGGATCCTGATGTATAGATTGCATATGCCGCATCACGTAGGGATGGTGTCACAGCAACCTGTCGATCCGAATATTGACTTTGAATAAGAATAAAGCGATTCAGTTCTTCCTGATTGATACATACTTTATATCCGCTATTAGTCTTAATGTATTCCACACGTTCAAATGGATAATCCGGATCCACTGGCACATAGGCACCTCCAGCCTTTAGAATTCCCCAGATTATTACAAGCATCCACTCGCTTCGGTACAACGAAATACCTACCAGTTCTCCAGTTTTGAGAGCATACTGGTCAATCAAATAATGTGCAAGTTGATTCGATACCTTATCAAGCTCCAAATACGTAAGGCGAGCATCTTTATACTCCACGCAAATAGCGTCGGGAGCTTCCTTCACCTTGAGTCTGAATAGGTCAATAATAGTTCCCTGTTCCTGAAAAACAATTTGGGTCTTATTGAATTGGGAAAGTTTTTCCTTCTCGTCCAAAGAGAGATAGTCAACATCGTGAATGGGAATGAGCAGGTTATCAATTAATACAGAAGACAGCTCAACAAAATGCAGCATTAAAGACTCCACCATTTGCCTATCGTATACATCGGTATTAAAGTTGACATTACAGGATAGATATTCTCCGATCGAAACAAAATTTATTTCCATGTCGAGTTTCGATAGCACCTTGCCTTTGTCGTAGATAACGTTAGCGACTACTCCTTCGGGTGCATCGCTTATTTTCTCGCCGGTATTTTGTAAAACTAGCAGCATATCGAATACTGCACTTCGGCTTGTGTTGCGTACAAGATTCAAGTCTTCAACAAGGCTATCAAAGGGGTAGTATTGGTGCGAGAAAGCCTGTAGCACATTTTTCTTTACGCCATCAAAAAACTGGGCGAAGTTTTCTGTAGCCTTGATCTGATTTCTCAACACAATCGTATTAACATAAAAACCAATCTGGTTCTCAAGATCAGCGTGACTTCGTCCTGCCACCGGACTACCAATCACAACATCCTCTTGACCTGCAAACTTATATACTAGAACGTTCCATAAACTAAGCAATGCCATGAAAAGACTTCCACCCTGATGTGCAGCAAAATTCCTTATTCCGTCGGTTAATCCTTTTGAGAGATAAATTTCGAGCGTGTGACCTTTTTGTGTTTTGATGGGCGGTCGCATTTTTGAGCTTGGTAAGTTGATGACAGGCAGGTTACCCGATAGTAGATTTATCCAGTACACACGATCCTGTTCTTGTCCTAGTACTTGATTCTTTTGCCATGTTGCATAGTCCTTATATTGAATCGGTAAAGGTTGAAGTTTCATCTCACCCTGTAGAGAAGATTTATAAAAGGACAAAACATCCTTTGCCAATACACCAAGTGACCACCCGTCCCCTACTATATGATGCAGATTGTAGTAAAGAATATATTTATCACAAGAAATCTGAATGAGTGCGGCACGGAGTAAAGGTCCTTTCTCTAAGTTAAAGGACTTTACTGTATCCCCGTCTATATAGTTTTGCGCTGCAACCATAGCGTTACCTTCATTGCTATAATCAACAATATCAATTATAAACCCCAATTCCTCACGTGTCAAAACCCACTGTTTTACATCACCGTTCCCCTTCCTCTTGAACACTGTTCGCAAAATTTCATGCCGGTCGATAGTCGCATAAATAGCGTTTACCAGTCTATGTATTTCATACTGTCCATTCAGCGTTACTTGATTTGTGATATTGTAAGCTGCCAAACCTTCTTCAAATTGGCTTAAAATCCACAGTCGACGTTGCGCAGACGAAAGAGGATAGCCATCATCGGAAACATCTACCAAAGGGATCGGTGTCTCAACGTTTGTTGCTGAATTATTTTCTTTCAAATAGTCGATTAACTTTTGCTTGTTCGACCTAATCTCATCCAAAAGTAATTCCGGAATACTGGAATTTCCGAATTTCAGTTTGAGGTTATTTTCGTCAACCGAAATGGTGATGTTATGTTCTCGGATTTCTTTCAATAATTGTCTCATGGAAATTATTAATCTGCTTAAATCAATATTTCATTTACAGAATCAGTCGCTTCTTCCGCCAGCCATTTCTTCTCGTCAATTAGCATTGCAAGTTCATGCACGGTTTTGTTGGAGAACATTTCAGAAACTGTAATCTCTATGCCTATATCTTTTTTTAGTCTATTGATCAGAATCATTCCTTTAAGTGAATCACCTCCAAGCTCAAAAAAGTCGTCGTTGACGCCTACTCCTTTCATTCCAAAAAGATTCTCAAAAAATGTAACGACCTTTGCCTCAGTTTCACTCTCAGGCATTTCAAATGGCGTGGTTAACGCAGCCCGATTTATCGTGGCACGCGTTGTTATCTTTGTCTGATTTGCAGCTACTTCATCGATCGCATTAATATCACGCTTCGATACGACTATCTGTTCAATCGGACCGGCTGAAAAGAATGTCTGAAATATTCGGTGGAGCTCTGAAGGGCGAATCCATTTCTCCTCATCTGATATCCTGTCCAGATTCAGGACTGACCATTTTGTTTTTGTACGTCGCTTGTGCAATGCGATGTCCTCCATGAGCGTTGCCGAAGTGGCATAACTTCCATAAGAAATCCCCCCCAGAAATGACGAAATGCTGGACACAACTGTAATGAAATCAATTTCTCGGCTGGAGAATATAGTATCTATATTGAGTAGTCCATTAACTGTCGGCGCGAAATAAATATCCATGCTTTTAGGCGTCGTCTGAGTGACCAACGTAATGCTTTTCGCATCGATGAATCTTGCAGCATGGACGATGCCATGAATTGGGCCATAAGAAACCTCAATGGATTCTACAGCAGTTGATAGCATTGTATTGTCACTTATGTCACACGGCAGACATTGAAATCTACCTGGAAGTTGTTTCAGCGCATTGATATTTTGTCCTTGTGTGTCTCCGTTAGTCAGCAGGGTAACAGTAGCCTGAAAACTATCCAACAAGTAGCGGATAAGAGCAAACTCAAGTTCACCTTGGTTACCTGTAATAATGTAATTCCCCTTCTCTCGGATTTGACACAACTTCAATTGCGAATCCATTTGAATCGGTTCGAAGAAAGGAACCCATCGACGACCATTTCGATAGGCTACTCTTAAATAGTGCGACACATCACTCAACGCATCAAGCACGGCCATTATATTTTCCGTTTCATGCTCAGGTAGATCCAGATCGATTGCGGCAGTCCGAATTTCCGGCGATTCTTGCGAGAGTACACGAAGCAACGTGCCGATGTGATTACTTTTACCCGAAATTATCTCTTTGCCAGAAACGGAAAAATCGCTGTTACTTAACACCATCAATCTGGCCACCGATTGGTCATGACCGGAAGCGAAAGCCCTTACAATCTTCAGGACCTGATCAAGTCTTCCATTCAATGCATCATATTGGGTGAACAGGTTGATCGATGTCGTTAAATCCCATCCATAAATTATACGATCAATGCGAAAATCTGTTTGTAGGTATTCGACCACCTTTTGAAAGTCATCGTCAGTAGATAAATTGACGGTAATACATCGCTCATTGTGTATTTCAAACTTATTACCTGCATGAATTACGACCACTTTATTGCCTCCCGTTACAAGTTCATCACGAAGGCTTCCAAAGAATGAAGAGCCATCCGAGAATAAGACATAGTTGTATTGTTTTGCTTCTCTGCTTTGTCCCACCAATGGGACACATTTCCAGGAAGGAACATAAAAGCTTTCAGAGATATACTTTACTTCCGGTTTTCTACCGATATGTCCTTTCATCATGTCAGCCACCGATACCTTAGCTAAGATATCATAACCATCAAATGCGTATGTCGGTGCAGATATTTTATGTGGTTGATTGTCTTTATAGTACGCGTTCCAACGAATATCAATTCCATTGCTCCACACTGTCCCTAAAAAGTTATTAAAAAAAACGCGTTCATCGAGAGAATCCTTTGGATGTTTGACTGTACCAACGACTGCATTGTTGAAAGACAAGTTTTGAGAATGTCGATAAAAAGTTGTCAGAGCATTGCCTGGTCCTACTTCTATAAAAAGAGAATTATTTTGGGTGATCAATTTCCGAATTCCCTTTTCGAAATTAACTGTCTCACGGATATGGCGTGTCCAATATTGAGGTGCCGTGGCCTCTTCGTCAGAAATAAAATCGCCGCTAAGATTTGATACAAAGGGTATTGTGGGGGTAGAAAGTTTCACATCGCTAAACACACTCTCAAATTCCAGTAATATTGGTTCCATCATTTTGGAATGAAATGCATGGGATGTTTTAAGTTCAATGGAGGAAATATCAGCTACAACAAATTTTTGCCTAACCTCATGGATACCGTCCCGGTCACCAGAAAGCACAAACGTACCAGGTGAGTTTACTGCTGCGACAGAAACGCCATCGAGTAAATTGGGATCGATTTCGTTCAGAGGCATAACAACACTAATCATGTCCCCTTTATCAATTTTGGACATCAGCAACGCTCGTTTTACAACCACTTTCAGAGCATCGTCAAGAGTAAATACGCCACTTATTGTAGCCGCTACATACTCACCAAGGCTATGGCCAATCATGTAGTCAGGTTGAATACCAAGTGTAATTAAGAATTTGGCTAATGCATATTCAAAGACAAAAAGTATCGGTTGGGTAAAATTCGTATCGTTAATAGACGAAATCTCCTTCACGTTAAAAAGGACTGCCTTATAATCCACTCCTTGAATACGCTCCAAGGCTGAGAATGCATCATTAACGTCGTCCCGAAACGAAGAAAAGTCCTCGTACAGACTCATCCCCATGTTAACATATTGACTGCCTTGCCCGGGAAACATAAACACTACTTTGCTTTTTTCCTTCAGGGCAATTGGTTTCACTTTTCCAGTCTGCAGAATTTCAATAAGCTCCGTCACTGTTCGTGCACTTACAAACTTACCAAGACCAAATTGCTTTCTACCGACTTGCAATGTGTAAGCAAGATCTGCGAGATCGGTAGTACGATTCTGTTGCAGGAAAGTAAGAAGATTTGCTTCGTACCTCTCGAGTGTTTTGCCATTCATTGCACTAAACCCAATGAGCTTCGGATGAATTGAAATCGTTTTCTTCTCAACGACAGGTGCTTCGTGAACAATCATGTGTACGTTTGTTCCACCAATACCAAGGGAGTTAATACCAGCCACTAATGGTTTTCCATTTATGGAATGCCATACACTGGTTTTACTGTTTACAAAAAACGGGCCCTCTTGAAAATTAATTGCCGGATTAGGTGTTTCATAATTGATGCTGGCTGGAATTACGCGATGATGTAGCGCCAATGCGGTTTTGATCAGTCCCGCGATACCCGCTGCCTCATCCGTGTGCCCCATATTTGATTTGATCGACCCGATTGCGCACTTGTATGATGTGTCATTGTTAAATGCACAATTCAAGGATTCCACTTCAATAGGGTCACCTAATTTTGTTGCTGTGCCATGCGCTTCGACGTAGGAAATATCTGACGGGGTTACACCCGCAATTTTCTGTGCGGTCCTAATGCATTCAACCTGTCCCTCCACGCTTGGCATAGTGTATCCCGCTTTGGTGCTACCATCATTGTTCATGGCGGACCCCTTGATCACGGCATAGATTCGATCATTATCTAGCAATGCCTCCTCTAGTCTTTTAAGAATAACCACTCCACCGCCATCAGCTCCAATAGTCCCAGATGCATTCTTGTCAAAACTTCTATTGTGACCATCTTGCGACATGATCATTCCCTCATGATAGTCGTATCCCATGTCTTCGTAAGAAAGTGCACGAATTCCAGCTACAACGGCTAAACCACACTCATTAAATAACAAACTTCTGCATGCTAGGTGGGCACCGCTTAACGAAGTTGAGCATGCAGTATCCATGAAATAACATGGACCCGTAAAATTGAATTTGTACGCAATCAATGATCCCATGAAATTGGGATTAGCCATTTTGCTCTTTGTGAGTTCGTCAATATTTTCACTTTTGGTAATGGCTGAATAGATACTCCAATTGAGATCTTTGTTCGCGCCCACAAATATTCCAATCTTCTTGCGATAGGTAGCAGAATTACACCCGGAATCTTCCAATGCCTCCCATACCAGCTGGTGCATCAATCGCGTTTGAGGACTCATCACCATTGCCTCCTCCAGTGTATAATTAAAAAATG
>JANNPM010000114.1:0-1707 GCA_031400145.1 Chryseolinea sp.
GGGCAAGATGCATTGCAACTTGACAAGATGGCAACGTATGGTATTGGGCTAAATCAGGTGATCAATATTATACAGGCTCACAATGTCAATATCCCGGGTGGAAGTGTAGATCTCGGCAAGAAACGTTTCAATATCAAATCCAACAGTGAACTCAATTCGCTTGACGAAATACGGAGCATCATTATCAAAACCACCCCACAGGGTAATGCTATCCATTTGAGTGACATCGCGTTGATTCGAATGGATAGGGCAGAAGAGACACACATCGCGCGCTACAATGGCCAGCCGGCATTATGGGTGATCACTGCATTGAAAGACAGAAAAAACATTGTTCAAAATCGTGTGGCTATTCAGGCTGCGTTGGATGAGTTTGAGCCTACCTTACCTGCGCACATAAAAATGGAAACCAGTTTTGATCAGGAGAAAAATGTGCGACGCAGGCTCTATGGTTTGGGTAGAGATTTTGCTATAGCTGTTTCGATTGTTCTACTCACATTATTACCGCTTGGGATTCGTGCGGCACTCGTAGTGATGATAAGTATTCCACTCTCTATTGCCATCGGTCTTGCATTTCTTAACTACACTGGGTATACACTAAATCAATTAAGTATTGTAGGTCTTGTGATTGCGCTTGGATTGTTGGATGATGATTCCATTGTCATTGTAGAGAACATCGAACGATTTATGCGGATGGGGTATAAACGAAAAGAAGCTGCCATAATCGCCACCAAACAAATCACCATGGCCGTTTTAGGTTGTACGGCAACATTGTTACTTGCTTTTTTGCCGCTAACATTTTTACCCGAAGGTTCGGGTGAATTTATAAGACCATTGCCCATGGCTGTACTGCTTACTGTTTTAGCTTCATTATTGGTTTCACTAACCATCATTCCATTTCTGTCAAGTCTGATGTTGAAAAAACATGAACGACCAGAAGGAAATATGTTTTTGCGTGCTTTTAAAAAATATGTCAATGCACCGTATCAGCGTATATTGACCTGGTCTATGGCGCATCCGGTATGGGCTTTGTTGATCACAGGAGGAATTTTTGTGAGTAGTCTGGGTTTAATTCCTTTGATAGGATTTAGTTTGTTTCCTGTTTCAGAAAAACCAATGTTTAATGTGGAGATTAATACACCACCCGGTACGAGTCTGAAAGAAACAAACCGTATTGCACGTATTGTTGAGCAGGATCTCATGCAACTTGAAGATGTGGTGAGCGTCAGTAGTAATATCGGAAAAGGAAATCCGAAGGTATATTACAATGTTTTCCAACAGGATTTTACACCACACTATGCGCAACTTTTTGTGCAGATAAAGCCAGAATTTGATGTGCCTCATATCATTTCTCTTACCGATTCCCTGCGGGTCAGATATAGCAAGATCCCCGGTGCAAAAGTTGAAGTCAAACAATTTCAACAAGGACCGCCTGTGCCGGCTCCAATCGAGTTTAGAATATTGGGAAATAATCTTGACACGCTTACGAAATACAGTTACATACTGGAGGACACTATTAAGAAGACAGCAGGCACGATGTATATCGGCAATGAACTTCGCTTGCCGAAGACCGATCTCAATGTAATTATAGACAAAGAGAAAGCTGGTATCATGGGTGTGTTGCCTGCAGAAGTTGCGCGCACTGTTCGTTTGAGTATAGCTGGACTTCCAAATCAAACAATCCGCAATGCAGATGGAGATGAATATCAA
>JANNPM010000180.1:0-9753 GCA_031400145.1 Chryseolinea sp.
AAATGGGTTTTCCTGTTAGCGTTCGGAGGGCGAGCAGATTGTTCGCCGTATCGAACGCTATAATTTCCGGCGGATGTTTCGTAAGGTCCTTTTTGGCCTTCAAACTTTTCGCCAGGAGGGGATAATAAGCTGATTTTGGGAACATCTGATGAAAGTGGTTAGTCAAGACTTCGAGGCTATCTCTTCCTTCAATAAAATAGGCCATTTGTTTCAGCGCAAATGCCGCGAAGTATTCCTGTGTCTCTGGGAATGGCTGCAGGTCGTTTTCGGCTACGCGGTATGTGTAAGACAAAGAAATTTCCCGGTCGCGGTTGGCGATGAGTTTTATTTTCAGTTTCTCCCTGGCCTTTTGACTAAAGTAGGTCATTAAGCTATTCCTATAGAAATCGGATATTAGAGCTATGTCGGGCAGAAACTTCCAGTCAAGCCAATATTTATCCAAAGCCGGGTTTTCCAGGAGGACAGAATCCTCACTTGTTTGATTGGTTTTGTAGGCCGATACCATGGACTTATGATAGAATGTACTGAAGACAATTTCTCCCAAAAGAAATGCCTCAGCTCGCGTGGAAAATTTTTGGAGTACTACGGTCTTGCGGAGCTGTTGTCGGGCATGTTGGATGCTGTCGAGGAAAAACCAGTATCTTTCGACTGATCGATCTTGCGCCGTTTGATGGGTTTTAGGTTCATAAATCATTAGATCCGCGGCAAACAGGTAATTGTTGATGCCGGCACGGCGACCAGAAAAAAGGACATTCCCTTTGTGCAGCATCGTGCGTTGTTTGTGATCGGTTAACGTATAGGGATTTCTTGATATCTATAAAAATGGAATCATTTTTTTCGATCCATACGAACATAGGAAAGTCGCCGCCATACGACAACCTGACCGGCATAGCCGCTGACAGGGTTATTGTTGCGCTGAAGCCCCCTGAAGCGTCTGTGGTAACGCTGGCAAGCAGCGCGGGGCGGTATTCCAGGTAATTGTTGATCGTAAAGATCAAAACTTCTTTTTGGCCATGTCCCTCTATTCGGCCGCTGACATAGGTCACATCCTGGCTATACGCTCTGCACAGGCATGACCACGCAACCGCTAGGGTACACGCCATACGTGTCAGGTAAACGTTCGCACAATTCGTATATCTGTTCATGCTATGCCCGTTAGTTCAGGTGCGACTGTTGCAGGGCGATGCATAACCCTATTACCAATTTGCGCCGATTAAGCAGACGCACTTCTGCATGAAGCGCTCTTACTCAATACTTCTCGTTCTCGTCCGGAAACTCACGAGCCTTAACATCGCCGATATATTTTGCAACGGAGTCGGTAATGATGCCATGTAAGTCTGCATAACGACGCAGGAACCTGGGCTTAAATTCTTTGGTGATCCCCAACATATCCTGCATTACCAATACCTGACCATCAACATCGGCACCGGCGCCAATACCGATGGTTGGAATATTCACCGCCTTGGTCACTTCCTTCGCCAGCGCGGCGGGAATCTTTTCAAGAACCATTCCAAAGCAACCGCATTTTTCGAGCAACCGGGCATCGTCCATTAACTTGTTGGCTTCGACCTCTTCCTTGGCGCGTACGGTGTATGTTCCAAATTTATAGATAGACTGTGGCGTTAAGCCCAAATGACCCATAACAGGGATACCTGCACTAAGAATGCGATCAACAGAATCCTTTACCTCGCTTCCGCCTTCCAACTTAACGGCGTGGGCACCACTTTCTTTCATAATACGGATGGAGGAACGCAACGCCTCACCCGAACTTCCCTGATAAGTGCCGAAGGGAAGATCCACTACAACCAGGCAGCGCTTAACGGCACGAACCACAGAAGCGGCATGGTAAATCATTTGATCAAGGGTAATGGGCAACGTAGTTTCGTAACCTGCCATTACATTCGAAGCGGAGTCACCGACAAGAATAATATCAATACCTGCACCGTCGATGATCTTGGCCATGCTATAATCATAAGCCGTGAGCATCGCTATCTTTTCACCGCGGCTCTTCATTTCACGCAGCTGATGCGTGGTGATGCGGCGAACGTCCTGTTTCTTTGTGGCAGACATGAAAAGCAATTAGACTAGATAAACAGCTGTTTCCTCTCGCAGGTTCACCTCCACATGATCTTTAATAGTTGTGGCAAGCGCGTAACCAGTGTACTGCGGATAAATGGGAAATAGAGTATGACTTCGGTTTACCAGTACAGCTGTCTCGATCTTCCTGACTTCCACACTCAGGAATGGCTTCATTCCATAGGCAAAAGTACGACCCGTATTTAAAACATCGTCAACAAGGATAATGCATTTTTTCTTGACGCTCTTGATATCGCAATCCAGCTTAACTTCGCTTTGCGACGGAGTGAGTTTATCGAGCGTTACCTTGACGAGCTTTACATCGAGCGGTGAAATAAGCTGAACTTCCGTGATCAGCAACTGCGCCAGGATGTACCCTTGCCCATCAATTCCGGCAACGACGATGCTCCTCTCATGAAAGTTATGCTCATAGATTTCAAACGCCATGCGTTTGATCTTTTGCTGAACATGTCTTTGGTCCAGGATTAACGTTTTCTCGGTTAGCATATCATCACCGGTAATTCAACCATCGCTTGACATTTAATTGGTATGACTAGTTTGAGATTGGAAGGGGCATCGTCTTGCTGTCTTTAAAGGTTGACAGGATGACCATGGACTGAAGACTGTCAACGACTTCGATATTGGATACCTTTTCGAGCATCAGTTGCTGATATGATGAGATATCAGCGCAAACAATCTTTAGAATAAAGTCACCTGCGCCAGTGATGTGATGGCATTCTATAACCTCCCCGATACTTTTGATGGCGCCAATGAACTTCTCAATATTGTCTTTGTTGTGACCTTTCAATGTCACCATCACAAACGTGCTCACTCCTATGCCGACGCTGCCCGGATCGATCACGGCATGGTAGCTCCTGATAACCCCGGATGTTTCGAGCTTGTTGACCCGCTCCAGTGTCGGGGCCGGAGAAAGTCCGATTTCCTTGGCCAGCTGCGCATTTGTGATGTTCGAATTGGCTTGCAATATCTCCAGTATCTTGCGGTCTGTAGCGTCAATTTTGATCGGTTTCATAAGAATGCGATGGAACTGGGTGTCCAAATAAAATTTGGTAAATATTAAGAAAAATCACGGAAAATTAGTTCGTGAGGCCGGATTTATACTCCCTATTTTAGTTTTCAATTAAGCCTGGAGATTTCTTAATGACCCTTTTTCAGCACCCTGTCATACAATACTGCCAATTTTTCGATCGTATTCTCTGCTGAAAACTTTGCTCGCACATAGTGATATGCGTTTTGACTCATGATTTCTCTTTCCTGCTGATGTCTTATCATGAATTCCATGGCATTCGACATCGCTTCGATATCCTTTACTCCCACTAAAATTCCATTCACGTTGTGCTCAATGATTTCCTGCGGTCCTCCCGATTTCGTGGCTATTACGGGCCTGCCGTAGTACATAGACTCAAGACATGTCATTGAAAATGACTCCGATTCGGAAAAATTCAATACAAATGCGCAGGCCTCAAAATGCGGAGATAAATCAGTCGTGAAATCATGCCATTCTACCTGGTCTCGCACTGATGAACCCTGGGACTTTCTCATCAATGCCGACTTGAAGTCAGCGTTTTTTTCTAAGCCCATATCCCCTCCGATAAATCGTATCTTCCAATCGGGAAATTTCTTTCCAACAGATTCAAAGCTCGCCAGGGCATCCTCATGGCCCTTGCCTTTAATAACATTTGCCGGATAGAGAATTAATCGTGAATTAGATATACGAAAGATTGCTGGCAGCAACGGCAGTTCGTTACCTATAACCTGCAACCGATCGAACGGCGGGAGTTGATCCTTCACTGCCTTTGAAACGGCAATAATCCCGGAAGAAAACCGAAGATGAAACCAGCACCAGATCCTCACCAGCACCTGAGGAAGCTTTGCGGGCAGAAATCGGACATAACAAAGGTACGGCACGTTACCACCAAAAAGCCTGTAAACGGGAGGGAGCAGATTATAAAAATCGTTGTTTAAGATCAGGTCCGCGTTTAGCGAATGCACCAGACGACTAAATCGGAAGGCATTGACGATCAACACTGGCAAGTAGCGTACAAGAGATAAGAGATTCTTGCGTAGCTCCATCATCGGGAGATGGTGGGTTTCAAAACCGGCTGACTGTGTAACCTCAGCGGCTTTACTGCCCGTCGGCAAAATAAACACAAAATGGTAATCGTGTTTCAGATATTCTGAACTTCGCATTACGGACGTAACGCTACCCGTTACGTCTATAGCATTCTCCACTATCAGTATACGATCCTTCTTTGCCATGTTTTCCTTAAAAAACTTCGCTATCCAAAGCCTTATGAATGGCATCGACCGTTCGCCGAATTGCAGTGTCGATATCAAATTCCTTCATACGGATATTGGCATGGTCCCTATCCTGCGGTCTATTGGAATTCCTGAGCATCGTGGCCATCACGTAAGCCCATTGATCAATTTTCTGACTTTCGTGTATCGTTACCGTTGGCATCAGACAACCCAGAGGACTCATTTGTGGCTGTGCTACAGGCTGAGGAGCGTCGAGGTCTGGGAGGAGAATTTCCCGTGGACCCGTATGGCAATCTGCAGCAATTACGGGGAGCCCAACAATAATTGCTTCACCTAGCGCAAGTGGAAAGCCTTCCCACGACGACGTCATGGCGTAAAGATCACAAGGTTTAAGATACTTTAAAGGGTTATCCTGATGCCCTAAAAAGCAAACATCCGAGGAGTTTGTCATGGTTTCTTTTTCCCACACCGTCCATGTCGTTAAGCCCAGCTTTCTTGAATATTCAATCAATGACCCTCTCAGTTCACCGTCGCCAATGATTAACAATTTCACTTTTTCTGCCCGCCTTAACTGTGAAAAAACAGACAGCAGCGCGTCGAGATTCTTTTGTCTGCTTA
The DNA here is from genome assembly GCA_031400145.1 of Chryseolinea sp. Taxonomy (GTDB): domain Bacteria; phylum Bacteroidota; class Bacteroidia; order Cytophagales; family Cyclobacteriaceae; genus Chryseolinea. The sequence goes on from JANNPM010000180.1 coordinate 4,975, forward strand.
GACGGCCGTGTGTGACGATCACGTAACCTTGTTTCCATAGATTTTCGATTTGGTCGTCGACTTTATCAGTGCTTAGCCTCTGAATTGCGGTAAAGTCAAATCCATTGTAGATTGCCTGAACCGGAACACCTGAACCGGAAAGGTAAGTTAGTAGTTCATTCGCTATTCCCTTGCTGACTGTAATGATGGAATCTGCCTGCCGATAGACCATAGGCATGAGAATCCGTTGACGAACGAAACCCAACCATCCACTTATATTCTGATCAAATTTTTTCGAGCCGTGTACCCAGCAAACAGTTTTCCCAAATCCAGACAGTACGTTTACGTAGTCGGCGCCTTCGAGGTGACTAACGGAAACATCAATGTTGTGTTTTCGCTTCAGTCTTCGAAGCCGTATGATGCGCATCAGAAAGTAGTAGAATTTTCCTGCGTAATTTTTTCCTGCAGGAACATCCAGTGAAAAGATATTCGGTTTGCGATCTGACGGGTATGAGCCGTCCCAGTTAAATACGCACGCGGAGACAAGGAAATCAGCGGGCAGTGTAGATAATTGTTGATGGAACACTCGTTGCGCGCCACCGGCGCCGAGATTTGGGATGATTAGGAGAAGGCGGATGGTTTTCATTCCCCGTCAAAGAGCATTTTTGTCAACTTTTTTTGCAACTCCCCGGTATTCACGGTGAAGCCGCCTTGACCCTCGTTCAGCCCTTGTGTGCCAATAAGCACGTCATAGGAATAGCCAAACAACTTAGACAGCATAATATAATGAAAAGGAAGGTAGGGAGATGGTTGTAAGATCTCAAGGACGCTCAGGGGATTTCCATTTCGAAAAATAATATTGGTTATCCCGGCACCGTGGATCGCGATCAGATAGCGGCAATGCTGGAAAATCCGAATCTGAGACTCCAGGGAAAGTTCGGAGGCATCAACAATCTCAAATTTTAACTGTGTTAGCAGGGGCGCTACGTCAGCCATATTGTCAATATACCTTAACGTCCTGGCGGACCTTGTTAAGAAGATTCTCCTCGAGCCAATAGATTCCGGGCCGGCGCTCACTATATTAGCATAGTTAGTCAGGTACTTCTTTGTATGTGTAAATGGCTTGCAGAAAATGGCCTCTTCAAAGACAACAAAGTCATCGGCTTGGACATGCCATTGATACTTCCTCAATACTGACCGGTCAAGAAAGAACTGGAAATACTCCTTTTCAAATAGCTTTTTTCCAACCACGATAGTGTATGAAGAAATGTCTACTCCGTTCTCGATCAAAAAATCAAGTTTGGGAAGTACGTCATTGAAAAAATGAAAGTAATTTTCCTCTCCGGTATCACGCAATGAAATGATTTTGTCAACCTTAGTTTCAACTCTTTTTTCTACATGAATCTCAAATAAGCCTGGCTTTTGCAAGTACGTGGCGTGCGAGAATCCCAGGGATGGATAAATAAGTTTATTCTTCAAGGACAGGCCCCATCCGAATCGTGGTTCTATGTAACCACCCTTTCTGTAACGGAGGAGGTATTGGTCCTGCTTCCAGTCCGGGTCCTTCCAAATTGAAAGTTTTGCCTGGGCATCACTGTCTAAGGCTGATGTATCAACTTCTGCTTCAATGAACGGGTTTCTCCATTGATAAATCTGAAAATCCTTTGCCGGGATTTTTTCTTCCGAATAGACAAGTTTATCCCAGGTTTTTGCTTTGAAGGTGACGTAAATCAGAAATGCCTTTTTCAAGACCGCTCTGGAAAACATCAATTTTAAGATCGATTTAGCTACACTCATCTGAAGAGCAGCTTTTTAAGAACCGCCCAAAATCGCCTTCTACTCATAACCAGAACAGAGCTGGCAAGGGAATTTACCCAATAATGGAATGCTTTAGCATTGTCTATTCTACACCAACTCAATGCAATGAACGTAAACCGATCAGCGACAAACAATTTGAGCCTCGAACGGCCGTAAAATCGAATTAGCTCTTCATTCCCTCCGACAAGATCTGACAATAGAATATCGCGGATTTGTATTCTTTCCGGGTCAATCTTCACGAGGCTTCTGTTGTCATGCTGCACCTGCTGAAATATCACACGAGGCAGGTGAGTAAACCTATATTGTGAATGAATGCGTAGCCATAGCTCCCAGTCTTCGGCTGTGCTTAAATCGCGGCGTTCGTTAAACTGAAATTTGAAAGCAACTTCTCTACGCAGAAAGACGCTACCACAGGCAAGGAAGTTATTCTGCAAAAGGTCGTTGGTAAATGACTTCAACCGCGCAGAAGCTGCTGGTGACTTAGTTCCCTCCTCCGAGATGAGCTGAATGTCACCAAAAATTACTGGTGGCTGCGAATTGTTATTGATAAAATCTTTGACGTCGTTCAAATCTATCTCAAAAATATCGTCGGAATCAAAAAAATTAATGTACTCACCGTAGGATAAGTTGAGTCCAAAATTCCTGGCTGCGCCGCGCTCTTCATTTTGCTTCTTTATGTATCTGACGCGCGAATCTTCTATTGAACCCACTACATCCAGAGTGTTATCGTCACTTCCGTCATCGACGACTATTACTTCAAAATCACGAAGTGTCTGCCTCAGTATTGATTCCAAGGTAAATCTGATTTTAGAAGATCGGTTATATGAGGGGATGATGATCGATAGGAACATAGCGTGGTCGGCACGATTCACGCCTTTCTAAATGCTTTATTGATGTAAAGGGCATCAAAATACTTTAGACCATCATTGTTATAATTTGAAAACAGACCATAAAGCTGGAAGCCCGACTCCCTCAGCAATTCGTCGACTTCATAATATTTACAGTTTCCGCTATACATATCGGCATTCAGCATTTCTGTTAATACGAGGCGTGTGTTACGCAAAACCCGGCGCCCGCTCTTAAGAACACCTAATTCTGCACCTTGTACATCAATTTTAATCAGAAGAACATTTGTATTTTCCGGAAAAAAGGAATCTAGCGTTGTCAGCTTAATGCTAATTTTTTTGCTGAATACAACTTCGGAGCTTGGAGTTGGGTCATGCAACGACGAAGAGACCGCGTCCTGCGTAACATAAAAATCCGCGTCACCTTCTTTATGCGAAACTCCCAGATTATTCATGCTTATGTTTTTAAATGACGTTGTATTCTTTAACGCTTGTTGATAAGGTTCTGAATTGGGCTCGAAGCCCACTACTTTAGACGTTGGAAATGCTTTGGCGAAATAAATTGTTGAATCACCATCAAAAGCACCGATATCGATAATTATCCCATCGGTACCACCAAATTCACGTTTCGCAACATCAATGGTTGCCACGTAATGCTCATCAAATGTCAGTATCTTGCCCTTCGCATAAATTGCCAGACGCTTACTCCAATGAAAAGGCAACAGATACAGAGACAATAATACGTTCAATAATTTCCGCATGGGCTAATTGAATGAGAAATTGAATAAATTCTCGGGAGGTAGCAAGGTGAATTTTTCCAGATTTATTGTATTCTCTATCGACTTGATGTGATACAAGGGTTTTGATCCATAAAATGCAGCCCACTTGGTATAGGTGCTAGGGGCGCCCATTATGTAATCACATTTAGAGAGGCAATACAGATCTTTGACCAGGTGCCCCGGCGCAATGACTACATCCAATCCATGAAAAACAGAACAATCGATCTCTTCGTTAGAGCTGACTAAAAATCTTATTTTTTTCTTCGTGACAATCGAGAGCTGAACCATCAACCCCATGTACGCTAACTGTGTATAGAAATACTTTCCATTCACAAAAAATTCATAATCTCCCCTTCGAATATGCACTCCGACTACGATATCACATCCATGCTTTACTTTGGATACAAATTTGTCAATTTCGTTTCGTAGCGATGGAATTGGAATGAAATACGCCCTTATATCATTCTGAAATTTGTCCATACCATCGTAATCGCGAAAGAATCTTCCATACATGAACACCGGCTTTTTTCTTGCCAGATTTAGAAAGGCATCGCTATTCAAGTCAAAAAATCTGACGTCATTAAAATCATAGTCAGGAAGGTCTGCTGTCAATATTACGTGCAATCTGCTTTCCTTAACCTTGATGGCTCTTAAAAACTTCACGATTATCCCGTTTAATATAAACAGCATAGATCTCAACTTGTCTGAGCGAAGTAGACTCTGCTGTGGTGGATAGCGGCACCAAATATCCTTCGCCGTTTGGGTAAAATATTTAGAATACTCTCCAAAGGATAGATTAACTACTTTGAGATTGTGCTTTCTGGCAACAGCGATTAGATGCGCGAAGGCAAACAATCTGTTGCCCAGCTGGCCACTCTTATTGAAGAATATCAACACCCTCTTTTATGGATTTGTATGGAATCGGGACCACTCATTTCCTCCCGCCGCGCCACAATGAGACCATCCCACGAGTAAGATTCGTCAATATTAGAATCGCATAAAATCTTATATTTGGCGCGCTCGATGAGCGCCTTACAATCCGCATGCAATTCATTGCTATGGGTCGAAACAAAAAGGTAGTCGATCATTCGCTTTTGAAGTGATTCAGCGGCACCATGAAGCATCTTCACTTCAGATCCCTGAATGTCGCTATGGAGGATGTTTACGTGCGATATATGATTTTTTTTAAGGAATACATCGATCGATATTAAAGGTGTGCCTGAAAGCTCGACTTTATCCGAGATGAAATATTTGAAAAATTCGCCTTTGAATCTGTTCAACTTGAAATTGTTCTTCCCACTTAGCAATGCATGGTTATCGGGCTCAATAAGATAGTTTTTTCCATTCTTGACTTTCCG